>NZ_JBSGBY010000627.1:0-4733 GCF_053601505.1 Nocardia sp. NPDC004722 | reverse complement strand
CCCTCACGGGGGTGAGAATGATTGGAACCAAATAAAATATTTGGCACTGACATTCATCGACACACTATTGAGTTCTCAAAGAACACACGCACACACCATCGCTCCGAGTTGATCGGATGTCCAGTGAGGCAACTTTTCCAGCCTAGCCCCTGATCTCAACAGAGTCAAGATCCAATTTCTTGGCTGGAGTGTTCATGTCCGGCGCCTTCGTCCAACCTCGTTTTCCGCTTCCGAATCCCTGCTCTGAGCTGGGTGTTTCGGTCCCGGTCGGTGTCCGTGTCGCTCTGACCTGGACTAAGTTACGCGGCGGATAACGCGAGGTCAAATCCGCTGGTCGCCAACACGTTTGCGCTGGTCAAAAGGGTGGCGACCGGGCGGTTTTCCGACCTGAGCCACCCCTTTGTGACTCAGGTCATTTCGATCTTGTTGCCGAATCAATTGCGCAGCAGATCAGTTGGCCGCGCGACGCACGCCGGCGAAGTTCTTCTTGCCGCGACGCAGCACCAGCCACTGCCCGTGCAGGAAGTCGGCATCCGAGGGGGTCCACTCCAGATCGGACACCTTCTGGTTGTTCACCGATGCGCCACCCTCGTTGACCGCGCGCCGGGCCGCGCCACGGCTCTCGCTCAGACCGGACTCGACCAGCAGGTCGACGATGGTGGAGGCCGGGGTCGCCTCGGCGACCTTGCCGTCGACCGCGGCCTCGGTCAGCGCCGCGGCCAGGGTGGACTCGTTGAGCTCACCGAGTTCACCGCGGCCGAACAGGGCCTGGCTGGCCAGCTGCACCGAGCGGGTGTTCTCCTCGCCGTGCACGAGAGTCGTCATTTCCGCGGCCAGCCGGCGCTGGGCCTCGCGGGCGTGCGGGCGCTCGACGGTGGCCTTCTCCAGTTCGTCGAGTTCCTCGCGGGACAGGAAGGTGAACCAGCGCAGGTAGCGGACCACGTCGGCGTCGGCCGTGTTCACGAAGTACTGGTACCAGGCGTAGGGGCTGGTCATCTCCGGATCCAGCCAGAGGCTGCCGCCGCCGGTGGACTTGCCGAACTTCTTGCCGTCGGCCGAGGTCACCAGGGGAACGGTGAGGGCGTGCACGTGCTCGCCGTCGACGCGGCGGTTGAGCTCGACGCCCGCGATGATGTTGCCCCACTGATCCGAACCGCCGACCTGCAGCGTGCAGCCGTATTCGCGGCGCAACTGCAGGAAGTCGTTGGCCTGCAACAGCATGTAGCTGAACTCGGTGTAGGACATGCCGTCGGATTCCAGACGGCGCTTGACCGTGTCGCGGGCCAGCATGACGTTCACCGAGAAGTGCTTGCCGATGTCGCGCAGGAAGGAGACCGTGCTCAGCGGTCCGGTCCAGTCCATGTTGTTGGCGATGATCGCCGCGTTCGGGCCGTCGCCGAGGTCGACGAAGCGCTCGAGCTGCGAGCGGATGCGTCCGGCCCATTCGGCGACGGTGTCGGTGGAGTTCATGGTGCGCTCGCCGACGTCGCGGGGGTCACCGATGAGACCGGTCGCGCCGCCCGCGAGCACGATGGGACGGTGGCCCGCGGCCTGGAAGCGCTTGAGCGCCAGCAGGGGAACCAGGTGTCCGGCGTGCAGGGAGGCCGCGGTCGGGTCGAACCCGGCATAGAGGGTGATCGGGCCCTTGGCCGCGGACGCGCGCAGGGCGTCCAGGTCGGTGGACTGCGCGATCAGTCCGCGCCAGGTCAGTTCGTCGATGATGTCGCCGCTCACGGCTCTCTATCTTTCCGCACGTAGATGGGGACGCTGCACAGGCCCGGGGTTGTGGTGAAACGAGTCCGGCCCGCCGATCGGGGATCGGCGGGCCGGGAAGCGAATTCGAGTGGATGACCACCGAACGCCCCGAAGCCCGCCGCCGAGTGTCCTCGGCGGCGGGCGGGGGTCTAGCGAATATCTGTGCTCACTGCACCAGATCCCGGAGCTCTCACTTGACCAGGTTGGTGAAGGTGGAGAAGGAGGCGCGGCGCTCGTAGGCGATCCAGGCGAAGATCGCGGCCAGCACCAGCGGGAAGATCGCCATGGCGGGCTTGCCGACGATGAACGCCTGGGTACCGGCGGCCAGCACGGTGAGAACGGACAGGCCCGCGGCGGCGGGGCCGGTCACGCGGCGGACCATGAGGCCGATACCGCCCGAGACCTCGGCGACGCCGATGAAGATCAGCAGGCCGATCGGGATGGACACACCCGCGGCGCCGCTGTCGATCAACGTCTGCGGCATCACGAGCTTCGGCCCGCCCGAGGCGACGATGAAGAAGAGGCCGAGCACGATCTGCAGGGTCCACAGGACGCGGTTGCGGAGCTTGGACGGGGTGGTGGTGACGACGGTCGGGGTGGCGGCGATGGCGGTCATGTCGAATGTCCTTCCGGGGCTTGTCGGTTCGGTGTCGAACTCGCTTGCCCCTTAGGACGGGGGCCGTCGCGGAAACTCATCGCACGGCCGGAAAAAATTTTCGATCAGCCGTCGAAGGCCGCTTTGAGGCTGGTCAGGTGGATGCGGCTGGCGGTGGCGGCAGCCTCCGGATCGCGGGCTCGGATGGCGGAGTAGAGGTTCTCGTGCGCGTCGTGGTCGGCGCTCGGGGCTTTCATCGGGCGGATGCGCAGCATGTCGATCATGGCGTGCCGCGAGCGCGGAACGAAGGCGTTGAACAGTTCCAGCAGGATGTCGTTGTGGGCGGCGGCCACGATGGTGCGGTGGAAAGCGGTGTCCGCGTCGACCAAAGCCTCGACGGAGCCGCCGCTTTCGGCGCGGGCGGCCAGGGCGCGCAGGATGGCACGCAGGTCGGCGGGCGTGCGGCGGCGCGCGGCCAGGGCGGCGCCCTCGGCCTCGATGGCGATGCGGGCCTCGATGACGGTGACGATGTCGGAGCGGCGCAGCACGGTGTCCCAGTCCTCGGCGACGTCCAGGGCGGTGACGAAAACGCCCGCGCCCTGGCGACTTTCGAGGACGCCCTTGCCCGCGAGTTCGCGGATGGCCTCGCGCAGGGTGGAGCGGCCGACGCCGAGCTGGGCGGCCAGGGTGGTTTCGCCGGGGAGCCGGTGGCCGAGCTGCCACTCCCCCGCCCGAATCCGCTCCAGCAGAACCTCGGCCGCCTGGGCGGCGAGCGGATGCCTTTGTACCTGCGCCACTTTGCTTCGGCCTCTCTACTTGTCTGAGGAGTGAATCCCCTCTAGTCTAGGCCACATGCATACGGGTGCCCTTCTCCTCCTTCGCCGCCGCAGCGGGGTCTGACCAGACCGGCACCCCGCTAGCGGGTCGCTTGTGCTGCGCCGGTCACACTCTCTCCGACGCGAAAGCGAAGCCCCGTGAGCACCTTCCCGACCTGGAATCGTCAGCAGCCCTCCGTCATGCCGTCGCATCGGTATCGCGATGTGTATCAACGGGTTTCGGTACCGCTGACCGAACGTGAATGGCCCGCCAACCGGATCACGACCGCACCGCTGTGGGTGCCGGTGGATCTGCGGGACGGCAATCAGGCGCTGGCCGAGCCGATGGATCCCGAACGCAAGCGGCGGTTCTTCGAAATGCTGGTGGCCATGGGCTACAAGGAGATCGAGGTCGGCTATCCGAGCGCCTCGCAGACCGACTTCGACTTCGTGCGGCTGATCGGGTCGGCGCGGCTGGCGCCCGCCGATGTCACCATCGTCGTATTCACGCCCGCGCGCCGGGATCTGATCGAGCGGACGGTGGAGTCGATCCGCGGCATTCCCAACAATGTGGTGATCCACATGTACACCGCCACCGCACCGACTTGGCGAAACGTGGTGCTGGATAAGTCACGTGACGAACTGGCCGAGCTGATCCTGGCGGGCGGGCGCGACGTGCTGGAACTGGCCGGGGACATGCCGAACGTGCGCTTCCAGTTCTCGCCCGAGGTATTCATGCTGACCGAGCCGGACTATGTGCTGGATATCTGCGACCGGATGACCGAGCTGTGGGACGCCACCCCCGAGCGGCCCGTCACTCTGAATCTGCCCGCGACGGTCGAGGTCGCGACGCCGAACGTGTACGCGGACCAGATCGAGTACATGCACCGCAACCTGGCACGGCGCGACAGCGTCATCCTGTCGGTGCATCCGCACAACGACCGCGGGACCGGGGTCGCCTGTGCGGAATTGGCGGTGCTGGCCGGGGCGCAGCGCGTCGAGGGCTGCGTGTTCGGCAATGGTGAGCGCACGGGCAATGTGGATCTGGCGACGCTGGCGTTGAATCTGCATGCGCAGGGCGTGGATCCGATGATCGACTTCTCCGATATCGACGAGATCCGGCGCACGGTCGAGTACTGCACGCGGCTGCCCATCCACGAACGCCACCCGTACGCGGGCGATCTGGTGTACACCGCGTACTCGGGCACCCATCAGGACGCGATCAAGAAGGGCTTCGCCGAGCATCGCGAGCGGGCGGCCCGGCTGGGACTGCCCGAGCGTGAAATCCCTTGGGAGGTACCGTATCTGCCGATCGACCCCGCCGATGTCGGGCGCTCCTACGATGCCGTGATCCGGGTGAATTCGCAGTCGGGCAAGGGCGGTATCGCCTATCTGCTGCAACAGGAGTACGGGCTGGACCTGCCGCGGCGGCTGCAGATCGATTTCGCCCTGCACGTGCAGCGGCACACCGACGCGACCGGCACCGAGGTGTCGGCGCGGACGCTGTGGGAACTGTTCACCGCGACCTATGCCGCCGACGACCGGACGGACTCGGCGGTCGGCGCGTC
>NZ_JBSGBY010000626.1:0-4740 GCF_053601505.1 Nocardia sp. NPDC004722 | reverse complement strand
GGCGGGTGGCGCTGATGACCAAAGGAAAACGGTTCGCGTGAGCGGAAGGGTTACGCGCGAAGCACGGTAACCGTGCGGCCGGAAGGAGTGCGGGCCTCGTCGAAGGCGGTGCGTTCGGCGATCGGGGCCGCGTTCGGGCGGCGGTCGAACACCACCAGTACGCCGGTCGGCAGTCCGAGACGATCGAGGTATCCGTCGAGTTGAGTGAGGCCGTCGGTCAATGGGTCGGGTCGGCCCACGGCCCAAACCTTCAGTTCCAGGGCCTCTCGTTGTTCCATACGGTGCCCCTCGGAGTCCTGGTGCGGCTGGCGCACCAGTAGGTCGATGCGGCCGCGGCCGACACCCACCTCGCGGTCGATGTACCCGGCGCCGTTGATGATTCGATGCAGGTAAGCCATCAGCACAAGCTGCGCCGCGGTCTCGTGGTAGTTGGCGCGGGCGGCAAGAACGTCACCATGCTGTATCCAGAACGCGGTGAATTCCCGGAGCAAGTGCGGGAAGTCGATGCGCCCGTCGGCCAATCGGAAGCTGGACGGGTGCGCGGTCACCTGGGCCTCGGTGCTGTCGCCGAGGACTCGTACGATGACTTCCTGATAGATCGGGTTGGCGATGCGCAGCTGTTTGCCTTGCGCGATCAAGCCGAGGTTTCGGGTGTGCACGGTGTCGTCGTCGAATTCGGCGACCGGTTTGACCACTTCTCCGGCGATGATCGGCTCGAGCACTCGCTGCACCCGAGGGTCGTTCAGTTTATCGATCAGGGAATCGAGGTGCGTGGCTCGCGCCAGGATCAGCCGTTCCTTCGCGGACTCGATGTGATCGAGGGTGATGGTCCCGGACACCCGCATCTCGCCCATAATCTCCCAGCCCAGTGCGTTCACCAGCCAGGGCTGACCTTGGGTGTAGTAGAACGCGAGATCGATGGCTTTGTCGTCGAACTCTTGCCCGGTCTCGGCGGTGTGCTGGCGGAACAGCTGGCGCATCTCGACCTTGTCGAAATCGCCGACTCGGATGGATTTGATCTTGATGTTGAATGGGCTCACCGCCCCCAGTCGCTTCGGGTCGCCACCGGAGGCCGCCTTGTAGTCCCGAACGTCGCGAAGCCCGCACAAGACTACGGAGTGCACGAATTCCCTGCGGTCTTGGGTGAATCCGGCGCGTAGTTGCTGCAAGACGTTGAGCAGTCCGTCTCCGTTCAAGGCGTCGATCTCGTCGAAGAACAGAACCAGCGGGCGCGGGCACTTCGCCACCCAGGCTGCTAATCCCGCTTTGAGGCGAGTGCCCGGTGCGGTATCGGGCCACTCGTCCGGGGGCATGAGCTCCGGCGACAAGTGCTGTCCTTCGGCCTTCTGGCGCAGCTCGCTCAGCAGGATGGTCTCCACTCCCGCGTAATCGTCGCCCAGCACATGGGCGGTCTCGCAGGAGATCGACAGCGCCAGGTAGTGGCCCTCGGCGGTCAACTCGTGAGCCAATCCCAGCAGCGCGGTGGTCTTGCCGGATTGCCGGGGTGCGTGGACGACGAAGTAGAACCCGAACTCGATGTACATCCGAGCGTCGGGCAGCCGCTCCTCGGCAGGAATCATGTAGTGCAGGTCCGGATAACACGGACCGGCCGTGTTGAAGTACCCCACCCGCACACCCTATCCAACCCGGGTAGCAGGCTGCCGCGTGTTGATCAGCGCCGGGCCAGGTCCCCGCTCAGGTAGTGCTGTTCCGCCGGGGTGGTGACCATTTGCGCGGTCGTCATGGTGGCCGGGGTGTGCACGGTGATCGTGCGCGGGGCGTCCGGGTGCTGGACGATCGTCACGTCCGCGTCGGGCTCGTAGTCGGCGGGAATGGATTCGTGGACGGTGACGATGGTCGCCGAGCCCGGGGGAGCGCTGGCCGGGACGCCGTCGAAGACGATGACGGTGGCGGCGGGGTTGGGCAGGCGGCCGGTGATGGCGGTGCCGCGCGAGCTGTGGGTGACCGAGGACGCCAGGGAAAGGGCGTGCGGGGCCGCGACATTCGCGACCATGGCCTGCCACGCGCCGGGCCGGGCGGTGTGGACCACCGCGCCCGCGCCCAGGGCGATGGCGCGCAGGATGACCTGCTGGGCCAGCTGGAGACTGGCGATGATGTCGATGTGGCGGGAACCGTCGCCGATCAAGGGGACGGCGATGCCGCTGCCGGTGGCGTCCGCGCCGATGAGCTGTCCGCAGCCCGCGGTCGGCATGGTGATGTCGGTGAGGACGTCGACGGGGCCGCGGTAGCCACTGGGACGAATCTCCTGGGTGCCGTACGACAGGATGTCCATCAGCGCCCACATCTGGCGGCGGGACAGCTCCTTCAGGCCCGCGACCGGAGGTTCGCCGTGCTCGTACGGGGTGTCGTAGCGGACGCGGGCGTCCACCTCGATGATGCTCGCGGGCTGACCGGGCTTCGCGTTCGGCTCCGGGACCGGTTGCAGGCGCACGGTCACCGTCGTGCCCAGGCTGCGGACCGCCCAGATCTTCGCCAGGCCATCGGAATTGAACAGCTGCGGATCGATCTGGTAGCTGGTGAGGTGAACCCCGTTGTGCTCCAGGTTGTCCGGATTCTCGGTGAACTCGCCGACCGGGATGCCGCGGGTCAGCTCACGGATGGCGGAGGTCATCTCCGAGGTGGTCAGCACCGACGCTGTAATGCCATGTCCGGCAAGACGATTCGCAACCCGCCGGGTGGCGACCAGCGCCGAGCGCAGCGCGCCCTCGGGTCCGCCGCCACGATTGTCGACCGCCTTGGCGTTGTCGAGCGGATTGAGCCGCAGCACCAGCCACATGGTGCGGTGCGCGATGGCGGGCAGCGGGCCCAGGATCTCGTCGTACAGGCGGCCCAGCGGGGCGATGCTGGCCGCGTAGCCGGAGATCACCGCCTCGGTGCTCGCGGTGCGGGTGCCGGTGCTGATGACGTCGACGGAATGCAGCTCGACATCGTACTGCCGCAGGCAGGCCGCGATCTCGTTGAGCGGCAACAGCTGATCGGTGCTGAGCGAACCCCGGCGCAGCAGGGTGAGCGTGTCCGGCGGCGGATCGATCCGCAGCATGGTGGTCAACAGCGTGCCGTCCCAGCGCAATCCGCAACTGCCGCCGTCCGGCATCGGGACGTCGACCAGAGCGTTCTCGTCGAGACTGCTGCGCCGCGCCTGCTTCCAGCGATACGCCACCCAGCGGCCCAGCCGCAGCCCGATCGGCGTCCCCGCCAGCGGCGCCAGCCCGATGAGCACGGGCACCAGCCCGGCCACCAGCGCCGCCCACCACGGCGTGTGCAGCGCGACCGCGACCAGCGAGGCCGCGACGCCGATCAGCGCCACCGGAATCACCAGCCGCAGCGGCAGATTGCGCAGCAGCCACAGATCATCGGAACGCAGTTCGGCGGCCACGGCGTTCGCCGCGGAACGGTCGGCGGATGGCTGCCGTCCTCGCGGTGGCTCCGGCGCGGACGGTTCCGGCCGACGCGGTTCGGGCGCGGGCTGCGGCGGCGCCGGACGCGGCGGCGCGGCAACGCTCGAACCGCCCGACCCGAATCCGTCGAAGCTGCCCTGCCCGACCTCGCCGCGGTTGCCACGGGAGTGACCGCTCGGCGGTGCGGGCGCGAAATTGCCGGGCCCGCCCGGCGGACGGCCGCCAGGACCGTTCGGCCCGAAACCCTGATCGCCCCCGCTGAATTCGCGTGGGTCACGCTGCCCATAACCGCCCGGTGCCTGGCGACCGGGCTCGAACCCGCCCGGCCCGCCCTGCGGCGGACCGTTCGGCGGGCGGTTGAATCGCCCGTCCCCGGGGTAGCCCCCGTTCCCACCGTTTCCGCCCGGCTGATAGCCGCCCGCTCCCCGCGGAAAGTCGTTCACAGTTCAGATGCCCCTCAGTCGGCGGCCGACGCCAGGTTGAGCCCGCTGAGCAGGGTGCTCAGCGCGGCCCGCATATCGGGACCCTCGATCCGCATGAGCACCGCGTCGTCGATGGCGCTCAAATCGATGGAATCGTCATTGGCCAAACGGAACTCGCGTTCCTCCTCGGCCGCCTCGATCAGGTTGCGGATGAAACGGCCGTTGCCCGCCAGGTCGACACCGCGGCGGGGCTGCCCGCTCTGATCGGTGCTCTCCATGTCGTAGAGCTTCTGGCAGGTCTCGACCAGCGCGGCCAGCGCGTCGTCGGAGAGCTCCGAATCCCGCTTGGTGGCAACGACTCCGCCGATCGCACCCAGCTCTTCCGCTGTGTAGGAGGGGAACTGGAGCCGCTTGGCGAAACGGGAGGCCAGACCGTCGTTGGCGGCCAGGAAGCGGTCGATCTCGCCGTCGTATCCGGCGATGATCACCACCAGGCGGTCACGGTCGTTCTCCATGCGGGCCAGCCAGGGCTTTGACGCCAACCGAGGTGCGCGGGGTTACGACGCCGATCCGGGCGCCTCGGGGTACGGGACCCACCCGAACTCCCCCGCCCACCCGAATGCCCCGGGGTATGGCGGCGGTGCGGGTCACGGGCCGGACCTCTTCGGCCCCCGCAACCCGTAACCACACCCGGCCGACCACCGCGGCATCGACGCACCGCGTCTGCAATCCATTCCAATCCTGCCCGCGCACGACACCGCGCGCCTTACCGTCTGAGAAGGCTCGAGTGGTGAGTGAGTGGAGCGAGAACTGTGATGAATCAACGCGATACGGCCCCCGCGGCCTTCCAGGCGACCGCCGCGATCGACCCCGACGCGATCGCGGTGCGCAGCATCGGC
>NZ_JBSGBY010000625.1:0-4744 GCF_053601505.1 Nocardia sp. NPDC004722 | reverse complement strand
GGGGCCAGCGCGGCGGCGCCGCTGGCGGACCGCAGCGACCGGACCATGGGATCGGTGACCAGCCCCGCGGTCAGCGGATCCGAGGGCAGGCCCAGCCGCAACCGCTCGGCGCGCACATGGGCGGCCAGCCGGGTGAGCTTGCGCTCGGCCGCGATTCGCGCACCCTCGGCCAGGCGCGCGGTCGCGGTCTCCAGGTCGCCGCGCACCGCCTTCACCCGCGCTCCGCTCACGAAGATGGTGACCAGGAAATCCACCGGGCCGACCCGGGCGGTGAGCTCGTGGCTCTGGTCCAGCAGCCGTTCGGCGCTGTCGAGATCACCGCGGCGGTAGGCGACCTCGCCGAGCAGCGCCGCCGCCACCCGTGCCGAGTTCGAGCGCGAACCCGCGCGATCCCGGGCGGTCTGCCAGGCCTGCTCGAAACACCGCGTGGCGGTGTCGATATCGAGCTGCTCGTAGGCGATGTCGCCACGCGCGCACAATCCGAAGACCTCGCCGAGCGGGTCGCCCGAGCGCGCGTGATAGGGCGCGGCGAACTCCTGCATGCCGAGCGCGCCCTCGAAGTCGAAGTCGCACAGGCGAACATAGGAGGCCAGGTTTGCCGCGGTGGACACCGTCCACGGCGGCAGCTCGTCGGCCAGCTTCAGGCATTCGCCGAGCTTGTCCAGCACCCCGTCGGTGCGATCGCGCGCCACCTGATCGGCCGCCGCCAGCACCGCGGCCTGACAGCGCTCGCGCACCGCCTCGGCATCACCCGGCGAGCTGCGCGTGGCCAGCATGTTCGACAGCCGCCCCAGCGCGGTCCGGGCCGCGCCGGACTGCTGCAACGTGACATTCGCGCGCGCCAGCGCCATCAACAGCTTGGAGCGCGAAGCCACCTGCTGCACCGGCAGTTTCGACACCGTGCCGAACAATGTCGCGAGCCGGGAGCTGTCGATCAGGTCCATCCCGCCCTTCTCGACCAGATCCAGCGCGTAGTTCAGATCGGTCGCGGCCAGCGCGTGATCCACCGACTGCCGGATCAGATTGTGGGCGGCGAACCAGCGGGAAGCCTTGCCGTGCAACTTCTTCAGCTGACCCGGGTGGGCGCGGTCGAGCCGGGCGCGCAGATGCTCGGCCACCATGGGCTGCATCCGATACCAGCTCGGATCGTCGGAGACGCGGTGCACGAACAGTTCCCGCCGCTCGGCCTGGTCCAGCAGATCGGCGGCGTCACGCGCACCGGTGAGCGCCTCGGCGAGGGAGGCGTTCACCCGCTCGGGAACCGCTATGGCGGTGAGGAATTCGAGCATGGGCGGCTCGATGGTGCCGAACACGTTCTCGGCGAGGTACTCCCGGATCTCCTTGTTGTCGCCGGAGAGTCCCGCGATGAGCCGGTCCACATCGTGATCGGCGGGCCGCAGCGACAGCCCCGCGAGCTGAATCGCGGCGGGCCAGCCCTCGGTGGCGACATGGATCTGTTCCACCTGACGCTCGGTCAGCGCCAGGCCCATGCGCTCGACCAGGATCCGGCGGGTCTCCTCGGCGGTCAGCCGCAATTGCGCCGACCCGATCTCCACCAGTTCGTCGGCCACCTGCATGCGGCTCAGCGGCAGCCCCGCCCGCTCGCGGCTGGTGACCACGAAACGCAAATGGTGCGAACAGTTGTCGAGCAGCGACTCCATGGCCCGCTGCGCCCCCGCGTCGGTGATGCGATGCCAGTCGTCCACCACCACGACCACCGGGACGTCGCTGGCCTGGAGTTCGTCGATGAGCGCCGACACCGCGTACGGCACCGCCTCGGCGGGCCGCTCCTCCAGCAGCTGTTCCAGCCCAACCCCGATGTCCGGGCGCACCTTGCGGATCGCGGCGACGATGTGGGCCAGCAGCCACACCTCATTGTCGTCGTCGCGGTCGATGCCGATCCATGCCACCGCCACCCCGCGATCGGTGAGCTCCGCGCACCACTGCGCGGCCAGCGTGCTCTTGCCGAATCCGGCCGGGCCGTGGATGACCGCCAAGCGGCGGCGGCCGCCCGCGCGCAGCGTCTCCAGCAGACGCGGCCGCGCGATCGGCTCCCGCACCGGGGTCGGCGGGCGGAATTTCGTTGTGGCGGTAGGCGGGAGCGTATTGCCGGTGGCGGGCAGGCGGCTACTCGGACCGGTGGACGGCCGCAAGGTCAGCGACGAAGCGCGCGGCGGATTCACCACCGTCGAGGTGCGCTGGCGCGTGAACTCCTGTGTGGCAGCCGATTCCGAGCCGTCGAGGGGCTGTTCCTCGCCGTCGAGCAGCGCCATCTCGTCGGGTACCTGCCCGTGCTCGCCCTGCACGGCGCGCAGCAGGTCGCCGAATTCGGCGGCGGTGGCGGGCCGATCGCCCGGATCCGGTGACATGGCGGCCTCGATGGCCCCGGCCACATCGGCGGGGATCCGCAACTCCCGCAGGTCCGGAATCGGTTGACCGGTGATGCGCAGGAACTGCGCGATGACCTTCTCCCCCGCCTGCCGCTCATAGGCGGCGTGACCGGTGAGCAGGGCGAACAGGGTGGAACCCAGACCGTAGACATCGGAGCTCACGGTCGGCTCGTCGCCCTTGAGCACCTCGGGCGCGGTGAACGCGGGCGACCCGGTGATCAGACTGGTGGACGTGCGGAAACCCCCTGGGATGCGGGCGATTCCGAAATCCGTGAGCTGCGGCTCCCCGTACCGGCTCAACAGCACATTGGCCGGTTTCACATCGCGGTGCAGCACCTGCGCGCGGTGCGCGGTCTCGATGGCCCCGGCCAGTTTCACCCCGACCCGCAGCGAATCCGTCCACGACAGTGGCCCGCTGTCGTGCACCACCTTTTCCAGCGATCCCCGCGTGGCATAGGGCATCACGATGTAGGGCCGCCCGCTCGGGGTCACATCCACTTGGAGGATGTCGACGATGTTGGGATGCCCCGACAGCCGTCCCATGGCGTGTTCCTCACGCAGGAACCGCTCCAGGCCGTCGTCGTCGATCTCGGTGGACAGCACCTTGACCGCCACCACCCGATCCAGTGATCGCTGGGCACAACGGAACACCACTCCGAACCCGCCCCGTCCGATCTCCTCCGCGTCGAACAGCCCCATGGCCTCGAGTTCATCCGTCACGGCGATGGGAAGGTATGCCTGCGTGGAGTTTTCGGGAGGAATCGGTTCTTCGGAGGTCGGTTCACTCCGCGAGCCACCTGGGCGCGCCTGTGGGTTCATCTGGACCACCTCGAACTGCCACCGTCGAACTGGAACGAGCGCGTACCGAACGTACGTTCCGGTGTTCTAACCGCGCACAATCCAACGTAGCGCGGACCGCACCGGCGTGTCCCAGAATCGCTGTCCCTGTGGACGTACCACCCCGTCCCCTTCATATCTGTTAATCGCCGAGACCCGGGTCGCGTATTTCGCGACCCGGGTCTCGGTTTCTACTGTGTCAGCGGGAAAACCGCTTCCGTATTACTTGCGCAGCGAGGCCGGGACCTCGAAGCGGCTGCCGAACTTGGCGGCCAGCTCGTCGGCGCGCGCCACGAAGGCTTCCTGTCCACCCGGGTAGCCCACGATGAACTGGTGGGTGCCACCGGTCCAGGCCGGGAAGCCGATGCCGAAGATCGAGCCGATGTTGGCGTCGGCGGTCGAGGTCAGCACGTTCTCGTCGAAGCACTTCTGGGTCTCGATGGCCTCGGCGAACAGCATGCGGTCCTTGAGATCCTGCAGGGTGACACCCTCGGGGAGCTCGGTGGAGGTCTTGAAGGTGGAGCGCAGCTCCGACCACAGACCGGTCGCCTTGCCGTCGACGTAGTCGTAGAAGCCCGCGCCGCCGGCCTTGCCCTTGCGGTCGAACTCGCCCACCAGCTTGTCCAGGATGGAGGCCGTCGCGCCCGAGGCCGCGTCGATCTCGCCACCGGCGGCCACGATGGCCTCGGCGGTCTCCTTGTAGATCTTCTGCATGGTGGTGAAGTTCAGCTCGTCCGAGAGCTTCAGCGGCGCCGCCGGGTAGCCCGCCTGCAGACCGGCCTGCTCGATGGTCTGCGGGTCGACGCCCTCACCGAGCATCATGATGGCCTCGTTGATGAACTTGCCGATCACGCGCGAGGTGTAGAAGCCGCGCGAGTCGTTCACCACGATCGGGGTCTTGCGGATCGCGAGGGTGTAGTCGTACACCCGGGCCAGCGCCTCGTCGGAGGTCTTCTCGCCCTTGATGATCTCGACCAGCGGCATCTTGTCGACCGGGGAGAAGAAGTGGATGCCGATGAAGTCCTCGGTCCGCTTCACGCCGTTGGCCAGCAGGGTGATGGGCAGGGTCGAGGTGTTGGAGCCCAGCAGCGCGTCCGCGTCGACGATGTCCTCGATCTCCTGGAAGACCTTGGCCTTCAGATCGGGGTTCTCGAACACGGCCTCGATGACGAAGTCCACGCCCGCGAAGTCGGCCGGGTCGGCGGTCGGCTTGATGCGGTCGAGCAGGGTCTTGGACTTCTCCTCGGTGGTCTTGCCACGCGCGAGCGCCTTCTCTTCCAGCTTGACCGAGTAGTCCTTGCCGTGGTTGGCGGCCTCGATGGTGACGTCCTTGAGGACGACGTCGATGCCGGCCTTGGCGGTGACGTACGCGATGCCCGCGCCCATCATGCCCGCGCCGATCACGCCGACCTTCTTGATCTCACGCTTCGGCACATCCTTCGGGCGCGAACCGCCGTTGTTGATGTGCTGCAGGTCGAAGAAGAACGCCTGGATCATGTTCTTGGCGACCGGGCCGG
>NZ_JBSGBY010000624.1:0-4745 GCF_053601505.1 Nocardia sp. NPDC004722 | reverse complement strand
GCAGCGCGGCCGCGCCGGGCAGCCGGGGGCGGAGACCGGCGGAGGCGGGCCAGTGGTCCGTCGACCGCATGTCCTTCCGATCCCTTTCATCCGGCACTGGTTATATCCAGCAGAACAGATCCAAGCGGGCTTCTCCAAAGGGACCCCTCCCGGATGAGACATAGCCCGCACCCGCGCGCCGCTGTGACACGCCCGGAATCCCCGGACACGAGCAACCGCTCACCACGCTGGTGATCCCGTCGCGAACCGGGCGTACCCGGCCATTAAGCTGGACGTCATGGCAGCAGGCAAGGGCGGTAATCCGTCGAAGGAAGCGAAGGCCGCGGCGAAGGCGGCGCGCAAGCAGGCGTCGAAGGAGCGTCGCCAACAGCTTTGGCAGGCGTTCCAGATGCAGCGCAAGGAGGACAAACTCCTGCTGCCGCTGATGATCGGCGCCTTCGTCGGCGTGACCGTGGTGTTCCTGGTGATCGGGTTCATCTTCGGCATGCAGTGGTTCCTGCTGCCGATCGGCCTGCTGCTCGGTGCGCTCGCCGCCTTCATCATCTTCGGCCGCCGCGTCCAGAAGAACGTGTACGCCAAGGCCGAGGGCCAGGCCGGTGCGGCCGCTTGGGTTTTGGACAACCTACAGGGCAAGTGGCGTGTCACCCCCGGTGTCGCCGCCACCACCCAGCTCGACGCGGTGCATCGTGTGGTCGGCCTGCCCGGTGTCATCCTGGTCGCCGAGGGCTCCCCGCAGCGAGTGAAGTCGCTGCTGGCACAGGAGAAGAAGAAGGTCTCCCGCCTCGTCGGCGACACCCCGATCTACGACGTCGTCATCGGCAACGACAAGGACCAGGTCGCCATCAAGGACCTCCAGCGCTACCTGACCAAGCTCCCCCGCAATATCGACACCAAGCGCATGGACCTCATCGAAGGCCGCCTCTCGGCCCTCGCCACCCGCGGCGGCCCCGCCCTCCCGAAGGGCCCCCTCCCCAACGGCGCGAAAATGCGCGGCGTCCAACGCAGCATCCGCCGCCGCTGACCCACCCCACTCCCTCCGAAGCCCGCGTCCCCGACGCGGGCTTCGCCATTTCAGCCCGATTCGTCGAGTGGCACATCGTGGAGGGGATTTGTCCCTTGGGTTCAAGGTGTCGATGCAACAGGGTTGTCTGGGTTCGACAGTAGTTGGTCGAGGACTTCGGCTGGTGTGCGGAAGCCGTGGCGTTTGCGGGGGCGGGCGTTGAGTTGGGCGGCGACGTAGTCGAGGTAGTCGGCGGGGAATATCGACAGGTCGATGCCCTTGGGAAAGTATTGGCGCAGTAGCCCGTTGGTGTTTTCGTTGCTGCCGCGCTGCCAGGGTGAATGCGGGTCGCAGAAGTAGATGTCGAGGTCGGTGGCCAGGGCGATGCGGGCGTGGGCGGCCATTTCCTTGCCCTGGTCCCAGGTCAGGGAGCGGCGAAGTTGTGCGGGCAGGGTCATCATTTTCGCGATCATGGCCTCGGCGACGGTGTCGGCGCCGCGATCGTCGGGCAGGTGCAGCAGCAGCACGAACCCGGTGGCGCGTTCGACGAGTGTGCCGATCTGGGACGCCTGGTCCTTACCGATGATCAGGTCGCCTTCCCAGTGTCCGGGCACCGCCCGGTCTTCGACCTCGGCAGGCCGCTCACTGATCATCACCATGCCCGCGAGTTGTCCTCGCGGGCAGCGTGTTTCGCTGTTGCGGCGGGGTCGACGCAGGGCGCGTCCGGTCCGCAGGGCCTGGTGCAGTTCACGACGCAACTCACCACGGCCCTGGACGTAGAGGGCCTTGTAGATGGTCTCGTGGCTCACCTGCATCTCCGGTCGGTCGGGGTAGGTCGCGGCCAGCCATCCTGCGATCTGTTCGGGGCTGTGCTTGTCGGTCAACCGATCCTGCACCATCCGCCGCAGTGCGGGGACGGCGGCCAACTTCCCGTCACGGGGCCGGCGAGCGCGGTGCTCGCTGCGCTGCTGGGCCAGGCTGGGCCGGTAGGTCACCTTCGTTTCCCATCCGCCACGATCCGCGCCGAACCGGTGTCGACGCCGATAGCGACCGCGTTGCCCACGCACGCCCCCGTTCTTGGCGATCTCCCGCATCACCGTCGAGGGTGCCCGACCCAGTTGACGGGCAATGGAATTGATCGATTCCCCGACCGCCACCCCGGCGGCGATCTCCTCGCGCTCGGCGAAACTCAACCGCGGCCGCCGCCGTGGTCCCGGCTCGACCCGTGCGCCCGGCCGCACCCCACCAGCGGCGACGAACCATCGCCGCGCCGTGGACCCCGATACCCCACACTCGACCGCGGCCCGCTGCACCGTATACCCTCACCGACATGCTCCCAGAAACGTTCCACGACCGATCTCAACGGCAGACGATTCATCAACACTCCTGATCAGGGATGTTGCATCAACCACTTGAATCCACCTCCGGATCAGCCTCCAGGATGTGCCACTCGACGAATGCGGTGGGGGGTCAGGTGGGGAGGCGGAGGGTGGTGTGGGCGGTGAAGGTCAGGTAGGTGGCGGTGGGGGTGGTGGTCAATTGGAGCATGACGGACGAGCAGTGGCAGCAGCGGATTACCGTGCCGGGGCAGTTCAGGTAGACGAGGGCGCGGGCCAGGGGTTCGGTGGAACCGCAGCTGGGGCAGCGGCATTCGTGCAGGGTCGGGTCGCCGGGGAGGAATTGCGAGAGGGGGCCCGCGAGGGCGTTGCCGTCGAGGTAGTTGTCGTCGGGCGTTGCGGCCGCGTAGGTGTAGGGGGTCGGCATGGCTACCCTCCGGTGGGGCCGAAGCGTTCGGTGCGGATCATGGCGGGGGCGTGACCGGCGGAAACCAAAGCGTCGGCGGCGAATTCGACGAACGCGGTGGGGCCGCAGACGTAGCAGGTCACCGTGGGGGACGGCGGCAGGGCGAGGCGGTTGATCTCGGTGGCGGTGAGGCGGCCCGGCGGGCGGGGATCACCGGTCGGCGCGGTGCGGGTGTAGGCCAGGAATACCTCGATGTCCTCGTCGGGGTCGCCGAGACCGGTGCTGCCCCGGCCCGATTCGGCTTCGCCGCGATAGCAGACCTCGCCGATCGGGTCCTCGGGTGGGGAGAGCATGGCGCGGCGGAGTTCGGCGAGTTCATCGGCGTAGAGCACATCGTCGGGAGTTCGCACCGAGTAGAGCAGCCGGAACGGGCTGGCGGCGGGCGATTTCCGGCGGGCACGCAGCATGGCGGCGAGGGGGACGATGCCGGAGCCGCCCGCGATGAGGACGGCCGGACCGCCGGTCTCGGGAGTCCAGACGAACCAGCCGCCGACCGGGCCACGGACTTCGATGAACGCGCCCACGGGAAACACGTCGACCAGGTAGCCGGACACTTCGCCGTCGTGCACTCGCTGCACGGTGATCTCGAGGTGCTCGCCGTCCGCGGGCGCGGCGAGGGAGTAGCTGCGTTCGGCGTGGTAGCCGTCGGGCGCGGTGAGCCGCACGTCGAGATGCTGGCCGGGCCGGTGACCGGGCCAGCCGGGCACGCGCAGCACCAGGGTGCGAGCCGAGGCGGATTCGGCGCGGGTGGCGACGAGTTCGGCGGGCTGCCAGCGCATCAGTCGTCCTGGTAGCGCTGTTCGCGCCAGGGGTCGCCGTAACTGTGGTAGCCGGCGGCCTCCCAGAAGCCCAGCTCGTCCTGGTCGAAGAGGTGGATTGCCTTGACCCACTTGGCCGATTTCCAGAAGTACAGGTGCGGGACCAGCAGGCGGGCGGGGCCGCCGTGCTCGGGGTGCAGGTCCTGGCCGTCGTAGGTGTGCACGATCCAGGCGCGGCCGTCGAGCAGATCTTCCAGCGGCAGGTTGGTGGTGTAGCCGCCGTGGCTGGAGATGAGCGCGTATTCGGCCTGGGTTTCGACGTTTTCGAAGAGGCTGTCGAGGGAGATGCCCTGCCAGTCGGTGTCGAGTTTGGACCAGCGGGTGACGCAGTGGATGTCGACGTGCGGGCGTTGCTGCGGCAGCGACATCAATTGCGGCCAGCTCCAGGCGTATTGGCGGCCGGTCTCGTTGGTGATGGTGAACTGCCAGCGGTCGAGGTTCACGCGCGGGGTCGGGCCCGCTGAGAGCACCGGGAAGTCCTCGACCAGGTATTGGCCTGGCGGTAATCGGTCACTCTGGGGACGGGGGCGTCCCTGGAAACCGGGCGAAAAGCCAGTCATCCGACCACTCCTCCGCTACGACGACCGTGAACGCGCTCCGGGACAGAGTACGCCGGGGCCATCCCCGGAACCGGGCCTTTCAGGCAGCGGTCAGGCGATGTGGCGGGACAGGAAGCGGATCACGTCGGGGGTGACGGTGGACCAGTACTCGTCGGTGTGGCCGCCAGGGGTGATGAGACCGACCTCGGGGCGGGCGGTCGCGATGAAGCGGCGGCAGCCGTCGATGAAGCGGTCGCGATCGCCGCACCACAGGCCGATCGGGGCCGGGCCCAGTTTGTCGAAGTTGCGCAGCGGGTCGAGGGCGGCCCACTGATCGGCGTTGAGGAAGGCGTTGCGCTTGGCCATCTCGGTCCAGGAGGTGAGCAGGCCCGGCGACATGGTGGCGACCGCGTTCACCGGGCGACCCTGCTCGAAGCGGCGGCGCGCGTAGACGAAGGCTCCGAACCCGCCCATCGAGGTGCCGGTGACCGCGGCGGGCAGACCGTCCGGGCCGCCCAGACGACGCTGGGCCAGTCCCGACGACGGCAACAGCCCGTACACGACAACAGCGGGCGACCTGTTGGT
>NZ_JBSGBY010000623.1:0-4762 GCF_053601505.1 Nocardia sp. NPDC004722 | reverse complement strand
ATGCGCCAGCTGCCGCCTTCGGTGAACCAGTGGGTGACGATGCGGGTGCGCACGGCCACGATATGGGCCAGGGCAGGCAGCACGTCGAGGGTGTAGCGGGCCATCTGGTCGAAGTCGCCGGTGGCGACGGTGGCCAGGATGCGATTGCTGCCGCCCGCACGTTCCAGGGTCAGCATGTGCGGGTGCGCGGCCAGCACGGCGACGACGGTATCGGTTTCGCCTGCGGTGCAATCGATATCGATGTAGGCGGCACACAGCTGATCGAAGACCGCGGGCCCGGGCGAGACGCAGACCCAGGCCTCGCCGCGCTCACGCAACCGCTGCCAGCGCCGCGCCACGGTCACCGCGTCGACGCCGAGCACCTGGCCCAGTTCGGTCCACGACGCGCGGGGCCGCAGTTGCAGGGCGTGGATCAGCGCGAGGTCGTCTTCACTCAGCAACCTGACGTCATCCTGCACAATCCAGCATCCTATGCCTGTATCCTGCGATCAACCGACCGTCGAGGCGCAGTCTCGCACAATTTCAGCATGGCATTCGGTGACTTTCAGAACGAGATCTACTTCAACGGGTTGCGCGGGGTGGTGCCCGCCTATCCGGTGAGTTACGCGGAGCTGGCCGAGCGGGCGCAGGCGGCGATGCCGCCGTCGGTGTACTCGTATGTGGCCGGTGGGGCCGGGGACGAGCGCACGCAGAACGCGAATGTGGCGGCGTTCGATCGGTGGGGTGTCGTGCCGCGCATGTTCGTCGGCGCCAAGCAGCGCGATCTGTCGGTGGAGTTGTTCGGAACGACCTGGCCCGCACCGGTTTTCATGGCACCGGTCGGGGTGATCGGCTTGTGCGCGCAGGACGGGCACGGGGATCTGGCGACGGCGAAGGCGGCCGCGCGCACCGGAGTCCCGATGGTGGCCTCCACGCTGACGGTGGATCCAATGGAAGACGTGGCGGCCGAATTCGGTGACACCCCAGGGTTTTTCCAGCTCTACACCCCCACCGACCGAGACCTCGCCGCCAGTCTGGTGGAGCGCGCGGAGCGTGCGGGGTTCAAGGGCATCGTGGTCACCCTCGACACCTGGGTGACCGGGTGGCGGCCGCGGGATCTGTCAACCGGCAACTTCCCGCAGTTGCGCGGGCATTGCCTGGCCAACTACTTCACCGATCCGGTGTTCCGGGCGAGCCTGGCGCAGTCTCCGGAGCAGGATCCGCAGTCGGCGATCCTGAAATGGATTCAGGTCTTCGGCAATCCACTGACCTGGGCTGATCTGCCGTGGCTGCGGTCACTGACGACACTGCCGCTGATCGTGAAGGGCATCTGCCACCCCGAGGACGCGCGCCGCGCCAAGGACCTGGGTGTCGACGGCATCTACTGCTCCAATCACGGTGGCCGCCAAGCCAATGGCGGGCTGCCGGCACTGGACGTCCTGCCGGAGGTGGTGGCCGCGGCCGACGGGCTACCGGTGCTGTTCGACTCCGGAGTGCGTTCGGGCGCGGACATCATCAAGGCCCTCGCACTGGGTGCGAGCGCGGTCGGCATCGGGCGGCCGTACGCCTACGGGCTGGCGCTCGGCGGCGCGGACGGCATCGTGCACGTGCTGCGCACCCTGCTGGCCGAGGCCGATCTGATCATGGCCGTGGACGGCTACCCGACCTTGAAGGACCTCACGCCCGACGCTCTTCGCCGCGTATCGGTCTAATTCCCCAAATAGGAGAATTCGGGGCAGAATGCGCCGATCGATGCTCCGATAATGATGCCGGACTGGTCGGCCGCGAATTCCGTGCCTTTGGTGATCCGATCCGAAATGTGGTCGAGTTGGCGCGAATCCGCGGTCGCACCCAGGACGGTATTCGTCTGCAGCGAAGCGCAGACCGTCCGGCCCATCGAGACGGTCTGCGCGCGGTCGGAGAAATGCACTCCGGCCTGCTGCAAGGTGGAAATGTACAGGTCCTCGGAGCCGGGGCCGTCCAGTAGATCGGTTATGCGAGGAATGACCGGCTTAATGGGTTTTCGGGATGTCGTCGCCGGAAGCACCTGAGCGTCTTCTGTTCGCTCGCATCCCGCGGCCAGAATCAGGAGAACAATCCCTATCGCAATCCTGTACATGAATCGGACCGTACACCCGGCCTCATCATGATCACATCATGCGCGAATCAAGCGAATTCGACCCGAATGACGTATGCCGTGGTGGGATCGGCGTTTTCGGCAAAGTGCACTAGACAACTCGGTCCGGCTGCGGCAATCGGCCGAAAAGCGTTGAAGCGCACGGTTTCCTGTTACACGGTGTCCTAGAGTCCGTGCCCACCACCGTTCGGTGGTGTCACAGCGACACAGGAATACCTATGCACGCACGCGTTTTTCGCCGTTTCCTCGTCACCGCAGCCGCTCTCTCGGCCGCCGTGCTCACGCTGCCCAGTGCGGCGTGCGCGGCCGGGGCCATCACCTTCGCGCCCGCCGTCAACTCGCCCTCGGGCGGCTCGTTCCCGTCCTGGGGTCCCGGTCCCGCGCCCATCGGCATGGTCGCGGCCGATATCGACGGGGATGGCATCCCCGATATCGTGGCCGCCGACTTCCAGGGCAGCGGGCCGATCGTCATGAAAGGCAAGGGCGACGGCACCTTCGCGCCCGGCACCCGAGTGGGCTCGGTGGGCAACGGGTTCGGCGCGATCGCGGTCGCGGACCTCAACGGCGACGGCAAACCCGATGTCATCGCCCAGGCGTGGACGCAGATCGCGGTCTTCCTCAACAAGGGCGACGGCACCTTCGCCCCGGCCAAGACCTACACCACCGTGGAGGGCGCACAGCAGGAGGTGCTGGTCGCCGACGTGAACGGGGACGGCAAACCCGATGTGCTGAGTCTGCTGCCGACCGGCGTGCAGACCTGGCTCGGCAATGGCGACGGGACGTTGAAGGCGGGGCCGGTGACCACCTTCGGCGGCACGCCCGGCACGTTCACCGTGGGCAAGTTCCACACCGGCTCCAAGATCGACATGGCGATCAACAACGATGTGTCCCAACAGGTCGAGGTGTTCTTCGGCAACGGCGACGGCAGCTTCACCCACAAGGGCGCGAGCACCAGCGGCCTGATCACCGAGGACATCCGGGCCGCCGATTTCGACGGCGACGGCATCGACGACATCATCACCGCGGACTCGTTCTCCTTCTCCACCACGGTGCTGATCTCCGACGGCAACGGCGGATTCAAGAAGACGAACCGGATCAATCTGTCGGGGCTGGGCCCCACCAGCATCGCGGTCGGCGACTTCAACCATGACGGCAAGATGGATGCCGCCATGTCGGCGGTGCTGAACTCCAAGATCGTCATCTTCACCGGCAACGGCGACGGAACCCTCACCAAGACCGGCGAATACGACGTCACCACCCAGCCGCAGACCCCGGCGCTGGCCGATTACAACCGTGACGGCAAACTCGACATCGCCGTGGCGGGCGACGCCAACGCCGTGTCGTTCCTGAAGAACATCTCCTGAGCGATCAGTCCTGGATACGCCGGAACGGGCGCGCCTCCTCCAGGGCGTAGCCCAGTTCCAGCAGGGTGCGTTCGTCGCCGTGGGCCGCCGAGAACATCATGCCGATCGGCAGCCCGGCGGCGGACGCACCCATCGGCAGCGAAAGCGCCGGTGCGCCGGTCACATTCGCCAAGGGCGTGTAGGTGACGTAGGCCAGCAGGCGGTCGAAGACCTCGTCGAAGGGCTGCTCGGGGCTCAGGTAGCCCATTCGCGGGGTCAGCGACGCCAGCACCGGGGACACCAGGAGTTCGACATCGCGGAAGGAGGCGGCGTAGGCGTGGCGGATACGCGAAAGTCGGTACAGGACAGCGGGTGCGCGCAAGGCCGAACCGCGGAAGCGACCGCCCAGACCGCGGGTGAAGGGATCCAGCCGCGCCGGGTCGAAGGAGCGGTCGAAACTCAGCTTGCCGGTGACGCCGAGCAGGAACGCCAGCATCTCCCAGTAGGTGGCGAAGTCGTCGGCGAAACGGGGGGCGACCGGGTAGCCGACGGGCTTCACCTCGTGCCCGAGGCTTTCCAGCAGGGCGACGGTGTCGTCGAGGGCCGCGCGGATCTGCGGATCCAGGGGTGCGCCGGTGATGGGTTCGGTGAGCACGCCGATCCGCAGGCGACGGTTCGCGGGGCCCTCCACCAGGCCGACCGGGGGCAGATCCGGATTGCGCCAGACCCGTTCGGCCGCGGCGAAATACGTGGCGGTATCGCGGACGCTGCGTGTGAGCACGCCCTCGGAGACCAGATTGATCGGCATCGAACGGGCCTGCGGGCCGTCGATGTGGCGGCCGCGCGTCGGCTTCAACCCGACCAGGCCACAGCAGGCGGCCGGGATGCGGATGGAACCGCCGCCGTCGTTGCCGTGCGCGATCGGCACCACGCCCGCGGCCACCAGCGCCGCCGACCCGCCCGAGGAAGCGCCCGAGGAGAACCCGGTGTCCCACGGGTTGCGCGTCGGTGCGGCCCCGGCGAATTCAGTGGTCGCGTTCAACCCGAATTCGGGCAGGGTGGTCTTGCCGAGCGCGGTCAGTCCGGTCCCCAGCAGTTGTTTCGCGTACGGCCCATCGGCTTTCGCGGACCGCGCGCGCCAGGCCGCACTGCCGTGTTGGGTGGGCAGCCCGGCCAGGTCGGTGTTGTCCTTCACATAGGTCGGCACCCCGAACAGCAACGCGTCCCGATCGACCGGAATCCGCGGCGAATCCAGCTCCGCCACAATCGCATTCAGTTCCGGATTCACCGTGGCCGCGCGTTC
>NZ_JBSGBY010000622.1:0-4779 GCF_053601505.1 Nocardia sp. NPDC004722 | reverse complement strand
CAAACGTTCGGGTAACGCTCGATTATTTGTACCCGATGACCAGTTTGTCCTTCCGTTCGGACGGAAGTCGGGGCTGGGTATCGATGCGAGGAGAAGGATTTCGGAGACCTTCAGGGTGCCGTCGGCGCATTGGGCGAGGAGTGAGTAGGTCATGTTGGAGAGGATTACGGCTATGTCGGCGAGGTAGACGGGGTTCGCGCCGGCGAGGACGGCGGCCGCGACGGGGAAGACGGCGTCGAGGCCGTGGTTGTCGAGGCGGGTGGAGGAGCCGCCGGTGCGGGCTCGGTGGTAGGCCTCGAGCATGATGGGGTGGCGTTCCCAGGGGGAGAAGACGTGGCGGATGACGCGCAGGAGGCCGTCGTGGAGGGATTCGCCGGGGGGTGGGGGTGTCATCGGGAGGTAGGTGTTCTCCTCCATCCAGAGTTCGATGGCGGAGACGAGCAGGTCGTCGCGGGTGGGGAAGAGTTTGTAGATGGTGCTGAGGGAGACGCGGGCGCGGCGGGCGACTTCGCGCAGTTGGACCGCGTCGTAGCCGTCGGCCTCGAGCAGGGCGCGCACCTCGTGGAGGATCCGCGCCCGTAATGCCTCTTCCGTTTCCCGTGCCATACCGCTACGGTAACGCCGTTACTCGAGTAACCGGGTTACTCGAATCGTGTGACGGAAGTCCGTAGCCGAAAGACCGCGATGCCTCGTCAGCAGTACCTGTCCGCTTCACCCGTGCTCCGAACCGCCGTGGCGGGAGCCGCCGCCTGCCTCGCCGTGGCGGCCACCGCGCTCGCGGCGACACCGGCCGCCGCCGAGCCGGTGAACGATTTCTATTACCCGCCAGCGCAATTCGATGCGACGCCGGGCGCGGTGATCAAAACCGAGCCGATGTCGGTATACGCCGCGGCCCCGGCCGAGGACGGCAGCTGGCCGCTGCCCGCCCAGCGGGTCATGTACACCTCCCGCACCCAGGACGACGCGTCCGTGGCCGTGACCGGCACGTTCATCGATTCGACCCAGCCCTGGCGGGGGAGCGGGCCGCGGCCGACGGTGCTGATCGCGCCGGGCACCGTCGGGCAGGGCGATCAGTGCGCGTTGTCGCTGGCGTTCCCGACGGGGATCTACGCGAGCCTCACCCCGCCGACGTTCTCGGCCAATCAGGAGGCGCAGTCGGCGTTCGCGTGGAACGCGCTGGGCGCACGCGTGTTCGTGACCGACTACATCGGGATGGGGACGCCGGGAATCCACACCTACGCCAACCGGATCGAGGAGGCGCACGCCGTGCTCGACGCGGCGCGCGCGGCGAACGCGTTGTCGGGCAGCGGGACCGCGACGCCGCTCGCCTTCTGGGGTTATTCGCAGGGCGGTGGCGCGAGCGCGGCGGCCGCGGAGATGCAGCCGGGGTACGCGCCGGAGTTGAATCTGAAGGGCACGTGGGCGGGTGCGCCGACCGCGGATCTGTCGGCCATTCTGGACCGGATCGAAGGCAGCCTGATCGGCGGCGCGGTCGGGTTCGCGCTCAACGGATTCCTCGACCGGTATCCGGAGCTGCGGCCGGAATTCGAGGCGCGGGTGACGCCCGCCGGGCAGGACCTGCTGCGGGAGCTGTCGAACGAATGCATCGGTGATGTGATCGCCTTGCACCCGTTCCTGCGGACCAACGCTTTCACCGTCGACGGACGACCGCTCGTCGATCACATGCGTGAAATCCCGGCGATCCAAACCGTTTTGCGGCAGCAGCGCATCGGATCGCTTACGCCGGCCAGCCCGGTATTCATTACCAGTGGCCGCAATGACGACACCGTTCCCTATGGTCAGGCCCGGCAATTGGCGGCCGATTGGTGCGCTTCCGGGGCCACGGTCACCTTCCGGACCAATGAATTGCCGCCGATACTTCCGGGTGCCACGATCCCCAATCATTTCGGTCCGGAGATCATCGACGGATTCGGCACCGACGATGCGATCGGCTACCTGATGGATCGGCTGAACGACAAGCCGCTGTCCGGTTGCGCCCTCGATTGAATCACTAAAAGCCGTCGACTTTTCAAGGTATTACATGTCGGATATCTCGCGTCGCTCCCTGCTGTCCGGAGCCGCCGCGCTCATCGCCGCCGCACCGCTCGCCGGAGCCGGTTCGGCGAAAGTCGCCCGCGTCAACAGGGTTCGGCTCACCCGCGAAGACCATCGGGTGATCGTCATCGGTTCCGGATTCGGCGGCGGCGTCACCGCCCTGCGCCTGGCCGAGGCCGGTGTCCCGGTGCTGCTGCTCGAACGCGGCATGCGCTGGCCCACCGGCCCGAACGCGCAGACCTTCCCGCGTGCCACGGCACCGGACAAGCGCATGCTGTGGCACCGGTCGAGCCCGGAATTGTTCGGCAGGCCCGTGGCTTTCGAGCCGTACACCGGACTGGTCGAGGCGGTCCCGGGCGAGAACATGACCGCCCTGTGCGCGGCCGGTCTGGGCGGCGGATCGCTTGTCTACCAGGGCATGTCGCTGCAACCCACCGAGGCGGCGTTCCGCACCCATTTCCCGGAGGGCTTCGACTGGCAGGCCCTCGACCGCGTCTACTACCCGCGAGTGGCGCGCATGCTGAGCCTGGCTGTCGCACCCGATGAGCTGATCGACACGAAGAACTACACGGCCGCAAGGGTTTTCGCCGAACGTGCCCGTGCGGCCGGACTGCCGGTGTCGAAGATCCCCATGCCCATCGACTGGAATTACGCCCTCGCCGAACTGCGCGGCGAAATGTCCCCCTCCTACACCAACGGCGACGGCTCCCTGGGGGTGAACAACGGCGGCAAACACACCGTCGACGTCACCTACATCGCCGCCGCCGAGGCCACCGGCCGCGTCACCGTCGAAACCCTGCACGAGGTCACCGATCTCGCGCGGGCCGCCGACGGCCGCTGGGTCGTGCACGTGAACCGCACCGACACGACTGGCGCCGTGCTGGAGAACAAGATCCTCACCGCCGACGCGGTGGTATTGGCCGCGGGCAGCCTCAACACCACCAGGCTGCTGGTGCGCGCGGCGGCCACGGGCCAGATCCCCGATCTCCCCGACGATCTCGGGCGCGGCTGGGGCACCAACGCCGATCGCATCTACGTCTGGACCGACCCCGCCCGGGAATTCGGCCTCGCCCAAGGCGGTCCCGTCGTCTACGGCAGCCTGAATTGGGACGACCCCGCCACCGCCCACACCGTCATCCAGGCGTCCATCCCGCCGCTGTCGGTGGACGCGCACAGCACCATGCTCGTCGGCTACGGCGTCAGTTCCGGCCGCGGCGAATTCCGCTACGACCCGGCCGCCGATACCGCAACCCTGCACTGGCCCGCCGACGGCGACACCACCATCCAGGCCGACCACATCGACCCCACCGTCCGCCGCATCGCAGGCGAGGCGAGCACCCTGCTCGACACCAACGCCGTATTCCCCTCCACCTGGCACCCTCTCGGCGGCGCGAGCATGGGTGCCGTGTGCGACCTCGAGGGCCGAGTCCTGGGCCAATCCGGCCTCTACGTCCTCGACGGCGCGCTCATGCCCGGCACCACCGCCGCCTGCAACCCGTCCCTGACCATCGCCGCCCTCGCCGAACGTGCCCTCGACCAGCTGACCACCACCGACGTCGGCCGAACCCTGTGAACCATCCGCGAGTGGCACAGCGGGGGCACAGGTCTCACAGCTGACACATAGGTTCGGCCCAGCTACGCCCCAGTCGGGTCCCTGACGCTGTAACAATGTCTGTGGTGACCTCGGGAAACGCCCCGATTGAGCGGGCCGCGTTGCGGCGTGCCGACGGGAGTCCCCTCACGGTGCTGGTGGTGGACGACGAACCGGCGCTGGCGGAGTTGCTGGGTTTGGCGCTGCGCTATGAGGGGTGGTCGGTCGAGACCGCGCTGGACGGGCGGACGGCCGTGACCCGGGCGCGGGAGTCGCGGCCCGATGTGGTCGTGCTCGACCTGATGCTGCCGGATATGACCGGTCTGCAAGTGCTGGAACGGTTGCGGCAGCTGCGGCCGGAACTGCCGGTGCTGATGCTGACCGCCAAGGATTCGGTGGAGGATCGCATCGCGGGGCTGACCGCGGGCGGCGACGACTATGTCACCAAGCCGTTCAGCATCGAGGAGGTGGTGTTGCGGTTGCGGGCGCTGCTGCGGCGCTCGGGCGTCGCCACCGAGAACAGCTGCTCGCGACTGGTGGTCGGCGACCTCGAGCTGGACGAGGACAGTCACGAGGTCAGCCGCGACGGCGTCGAGATCGCGCTCACCACAACGGAATTCGAGCTGCTGCGACTGTTCATGCGCAATCCGCGCCGGGTGCTGAGCAAGGCGCAGATCCTGGACCGGGTCTGGAGCTACGACTTCGGCGGGCGCTCCAACATCGTCGAACTGTATGTCTCGTATCTGCGTAAGAAGATCGACAGCGGTCGTGCGCCGATGATCCACACACTGCGAGGGGCCGGCTATGTCCTCAAACCCGCCCGTTGAGAAGACTCGAGTCGAGTCGAAGCAGATCGGCGAAACAACTAGGCCCGCAACGCCATCCGGACCGGTGATCGCGCCCACGGTGCGAGCGCCGCGCCGCCGGTGGTCGCTGCGGGCACGTCTGCTGGTCGGGCAGGCGGTGCTGCTGGTGGTCGCGGTCGCGGGCATCGGCGTCGCGACTGAGCTTGCGGTGCAACAGTTTCTGGGGCACGAGGTGGACGTGAGCCTGAACGAGACGGCCAAGCGGGCGCTCGGCGATTCCGGTGGCGGACCGGTGCTGGGTCCGCAGCCGCCCGACCAGCACGCACC
>NZ_JBSGBY010000621.1:0-4796 GCF_053601505.1 Nocardia sp. NPDC004722 | reverse complement strand
GACGGCTCCACCCAGGTGCTGCCCATCGGCACCGAGGAGGAGGTGCGCGCGGCGGTGTCGCGGCACTTCCGCCTGGTCACCCGCTCGCTCGAGCGCGGCTACTACCAGGGCTGGGACATGGGCGCGGGCCACCTGGTCACCCGCTGGCTGGCCACCTTCGCCTTCTTCCGCGAGGGCCTCGGCGTCGCCGCCCCGCGCATCGGCCGCTACCTGGATCGCCAGGGCGGCGCGGTCATGGACGAGCCCGCCACCGCGCAGGCGCTGGCCACCGTGGTGCTGCGCGGATTGGAATGCGGCGCGTTCGATCCCGCCGACGTCACCGCCATCGCCCCCAAAGCCTCTGTCGACGTACTGCATCAACTGCGAGAAAGGAAGATTCCGGCGCTATGAGCGACGACTTCACGCTGCTTCCGGACCTGGCCGTGCGCACCCTGGGTGGCGCCGTGCTGTGGGCCAACGACGAGTCCTTCGCCGAGCGCGAGAACCTCATCCGCCCGCAGGCGGCCACCTACTCCCCCGCCACCTTCGGCCACAAGGGCCAGGTGTACGACGGCTGGGAGACCCGTCGCCGCCGCGGCGCGAACGGCGATCACCCCGCCGGGGACGACCGCGACACCGCCATCATCCGCCTGGGCGTGCCCGGCGTGATCAAGGGCGTGGTCGTGGACACCGCCTGGTTCAAGGGCAACTACCCGCCCGAGGTTTCGGTGGAAGCCATTGCGGTGGAAGGCCATCCGTCGACCGAGGAGCTGGTGGCGGCCGAGGGCTGGACCACCATCGTCGAGCGCGCCAAGGTGAACGGCGATTCGAAGAACCCGTTCGCGGTGGACTCCACCAAGCGCTGGACGCACGTGCGGCTGAGCATGTTCCCCGACGGCGGCATCGCGCGGCTGCGCGTGCACGGCGTCGCCAAGCCGGATCTCGCGTGGCTGGAGTCGGGCCCGTTCGACCTGGCCGCGATCGAGAACGGTGGCCTGGTCGCCGACTGCTCCAACATCTTCTTCTCGCACCCGCAGAACATCCTGATGCCGGGCCGCGCGGCCAGCATGGGTGACGGCTGGGAGACCGCGCGCGGACGCGACAAGTCCGTCAACGACTGGGTGCTGGTGCAGCTGGCCGCCGAGGGCGTCATCACCGCCGCGGAGATCGACACCTCGTACTTCCTCTTCAACGCCCCGGGCGCGGGCGCGCTCACCGGTATCCGCGCCGACGGCTCCGAGGTGGAACTGCTGCCGCGCACCCGGTTGCAGCCCGACACCCGGCACCGCTTCCTGATCGACGCCGCCGAGGCGGTCGTGCGGGTGCGCTTCGACGCCTTCCCCGACGGCGGCATGGCGCGGCTGCGACTGTTCGGCACCCTGACCGACGAAGCCCGCGCGCAGCTGCGTGCCGAGCTGGAAAATGAACTGGCATGAGCGATTTCGACCTGAACTACCCGCGGGACATGGTGGGGTACGGCCCCAACCCGCCGCATCCCCACTGGCCCGGCGATGCGAACATCGCCATCAACTTCGTGCTCAACTACGAAGAGGGCGGCGAGAACAACCCGCTCGACGGTGACGAGGGCTCCGAGGCGTTCCTCACCCCGGACATCGTTCCCGGCGGGGCGTTCCCGAACCGCCACCAGAGCGTCGAGACCATGTACGAGTACGGTTCTCGCGCCGGACTGTGGCGGATCCTGCGGCTGTTCGAGCAGCGCGACATCCCGCTCACCATCTTCGGTGTGGCGCGGGCGCTCGAGCGCAACCCGGAAGCCGTCGCGGCGTTCAAGCGTCTCGGCTACGACATCTGCTCGCACGGGCTGCGCTGGTTCACCTATCAGCTGGTGGACAAGGAGACCGAGCGCGCGCACATGGAAGAGGCGGTGCGCATCATCACCAAGCTCTTCGGTGAAGCGCCGAAAGGCTGGTACACCGGCCGCGACTCGCCCAACACCCGCGACCTGGTCGTGGAGCACGGCGGGTTCGTCTACGACTCGGACTCCTACGGCGACGACCTGCCGTACTGGGTGAAGGTCGGCGAGCAGGACCAGCTGGTGCTGCCGTACACCCTGGAAACCAACGACATGCGGTTCGCGTCCCCCGCCGGGTTCGCCAATGGCGAGGAGTTCTTCTCCTACCTCAAGGACGCCTTCGACGTGCTCTACGCCGAAGGCGCCGCGGGAGCGCCGAAGATGCTCTCGATCGGCCTGCACAACCGCATCATCGGCAAGCCCGCCCGCTTCAAGTCCCTGGAACGCTTCGTGGACTACGTGCAGTCGCACGACAAGGTCTGGCTCGCCCGGCGCATCGACATCGCCGAGCACTGGCGCACGGTGCATCCCGCGCCCTGACATCGCAAAACCCCTGCGGCCCGGGTGATTCGCGCGGAATCCCCGGGCCCGGTGGAAATGCCGGTACGGCCCGCTGAGCACACCGCTTCTCACCGGCACCCGCCCGTCACGGGTGGCCGGACTCCTCGGAGTGCGAGCCGCGGCCGACCGGCACCACGAATGTGGCCCGGAACCAACAGGTTCCGGGCCACATTTGTCGTGATCGCTTCAGAGCGTGCCGTTTTCGATATCGGCCTTGACCGCCGTCTGCGAGGCACGGTGCGCGGCAACGCCGTTCTCGGTGGTGAAGTCGATGAGCGCGACGTCCGCGATGAACTGCAGATGCTCGTTCACGGAGGTGGTGCCGTCACCGTTGTCGGTGAAGGTGATCAGCTGATGCGTGGTGACGTTCGGGACGTCCCAGCTGTCGGAAGTGTAGTAGTGCTCGTCCGGGTGCAGCCGCTGTTCGGCCTGGGTGTGGCCGGGGAAGGTGGCCGAGCCCATCGGAATGTCTTCCAGCGCCGTGAAATCCCGGATCTCCACACCGTCCTGGTCGCAGGTGCGGTGCATGATCACGTCCTTGAGGAACGAATGCCGCCCGATCCCCTTGCTGACATCGGAGTACACGTCCCACACCTTGTCCAGCGGGGCGTCGATGGTGATCGGCAGATCCACCTCGGTCACCGCGCGGCCGTCGTCCGGATTCTGCTGCTCGGCCTCGAAGATCGCCCAGCTGGCCTGCCACTCCAGCTTGTACCCGTTGTCGTACTCCACACACGAGGGCGCCTCGTCCGCGCGCGCCACACCCGACCCCGCCGCGGGCGACCCCATCGCCGCACAGGCCACCGCGAGCGCATAACCCACCATGAACTTCACCGGCCGGACTTTACTCCCGCTAAAGGCTACCGGCAGGTTTCGCGCGAAACCCGGGCTACCGTTTGCCCGAACGCTCCGCGCGCTCCAATTCGACTGCGCGCTTCATCATTTCGCGCGCCCGGCTGCGGTCGCCCGCGTAATCGTAGGCGCGGGCGGCGCGGTAGTTGCTGCGCCAGTTCTCCGGGTCCGCCTCGAACTCCGCCTTCACCTGCTCGAAAAGGGCGTCGGCGGCGTCCTTCTCGATACGGCCCGACGCGCGGCGCGGCAGCGCCGAGACATCCAGTTCACCGCCCTCGTCGTGCATACGGCGGGCCAGGTGCTGATGCGCGAAGGCGGCCCGCACGCTGGTCGCGACCGTCCATACGCCCAGCAGCGGCAGGATGAGCACGCCGACGCCGAGCAGGATCGCCGCGACTTTGCCGGAGGTGATCAGATCGATCGCGATCCGGCCCAGCAGCACGAAATAGAACCCGAGGATCAGCACCAGGGCGGCGATGAAACCGACCCGCTTGTAGACCTCGCGAGTGTTGTTGTCGGCCGGGGCGCTCACAGGTCGAGCAGCGGGTCGATGCCCACGGTCAGGCCCGGCCGCAGCGGCGTCTTACGCACACCCAGCAGCACGCCCGGCACGAACGAGGTGCGGTCGAGGGAATCGTGGCGGATGGTCAGCGTCTCGCCCTGGGTGCCGAGGATGACTTCCTGATGGGCGACCAGGCCAGCCAGCCGGATCGAGTGCACGCGCACGCCGTCCACATCCGCGCCGCGCGCGCCCTCCAGCTCCTGGCTGGTGGCATCCGGGCTGCGGCCCACGCCCGCCTTCTCCCGTGCCGCGGCGATCAGACCGGCCGTACGGAACGCGGTGCCCGAGGGCGCGTCGGCCTTGTTCGGGTGATGCAGCTCGATGACCTCGACCGAGTCGAAGAAGCGCGCCGCCTGCTCGGCGAATCGCATGCTCAGCACCGCGCCGATGGCGAAGTTCGGCGCGATCAGCACACCGACCTCCGGCTTGGCCGCCAGCCAGCCCTTCACCTGCTCGAGGCGACCGGCATCGAAGCCTGTGGTGCCGACGACGGCGTGAATGCCGTTCTCCACCAGGAACTTCAGGTTCGGCATCACCACATCGGGATGGGTGAAGTCGACAACCACCTCGGTGCCCGCGGCGGTGAACGCCTCCAGCGAGTCGTCCTTGTCGACCTGCGCCACCAACTCCAGATCCGCAGCCGCCTCGACACCGGCACAGATGGCCTGCCCGACCTTCCCGCGCGCCCCGAGCACACCCACCCGGATCCGGTTCGTGGTCACCTGGTCTCCTTCATCACGCCCACCATGGAATACCCCCACCCTAGTGGGCGGCCTCCACGCCCCCGCCCGCGCGTGCCGACGACAGCCGAGGAATCAAGATCAAGGTGTACTCAGCGTGGAGAATCGGACAATTCTCCGCACTGAGTACACCTTGATCTTGTGGGAACCGGGATTGCGGGGGCGGGCGGGGCGGGCCTAGCGTCGCGGGGGTACGGGGATAACCGACGTCGTGACGCGAAACCCACGCGATCGACGTAGGAGGGGGCTCGGTGGACGGGCGGGTCTATTTGTTGGCGGTGGGGGTATT
>NZ_JBSGBY010000620.1:0-4811 GCF_053601505.1 Nocardia sp. NPDC004722 | reverse complement strand
GGAGTATCCACTCTCCGATTACCCCCAGCCCGCCGTCGCATTGACCCGAGGCTGGACCGACAAGGTCGTCTGCAACCTCATCGGCCAGGTCCGCGACATCAGCCGCCGAAACCCCACCTACGTCTATCAATTCGATGATCTCGCCGCCCTGGCCCCGCCGAGCAGCTTCCCCCTGGGCGCCTACCACGCCTCCGAACTGCCCTCCCTGTTCGACCTCGCCCAATCCGGCTGGTTCCTGCACGCCGCCATGACCCCCGACCAGCAACGCCTCCAATCCGAGATGCGCCGCTACTGGACCCGTTTCATCACTGCGGGCACCCTCGACCCCCAAGGCTCGCAGGCGATTCCGCAGTATTCCCCGGACGCCCCCACCTACCTCTCCTTCCGTCCTTCGGGCAGCCGCCTCACCGACGATTTCGCCACCGACCACCGCTGCGCCTTCTGGGATGCCCTGCCGCAGTGAGCCGATGACGGGTTCGGTGGTTATAACCATTCGAAAATTCGGTGCCGCTGCGACAGTGCCGACGGATCGCGGAATCGGTTGGGGTACAAGAGGAAATTCTTTCGTCCTGGGAACTTCCTGTGTGGATAGTTCGACGATGGACGGATGATCAGACGAATTGCGATGCTCGCCGCCGGATCCGCCGCTGCCGCAGCCATGGTGGCGGTGCTGGCCGGGCCTGCCGAGGCAGCGCCGAGCGTGACCATCAAGGGCAAGAACGACAACACGATTACCGCGAAGGGTTCCGGGCTGGAGCCGGGGGCCGCGTGCACGCTGACGGACTACTCGCTCTCGCGGAAGGCGGATGGCACGGTCGGCGCCGACGGGACATTGGTGGTGGTGCTCACCAATGTCCGTCGCGGGGCGCATTCCGTCGCGTTCAGTTGCGATCTGGCCGACGGCAGCACCGTCACGCTGGTGAATCATTGGACGGCGCCGGTGACCGGCTGAGGTCGCGACTAGCGGGCGGACAATGCCCGGTGGATGAGGGTTTGCAGCGCCTGGTCGATCGGGTGGGGCTGCGGGATTCCTTTGGCGTCCAGGCGGTTCCAGCGTTGCAGATTCACCGCGAGGGTCACCTGCCGGGTGTTGTCGGCGCTGGTCAGTGTGATCGCACCGGCGCCCCAGACCGAACCCTCATGGCCCCAATGGATTCCGGATCCGGGGATGGCCGTGCGTTGCAGGCCCAGGCCGTAGTCGATGAGTTTGCCCTCGAAGGAGACGACCGGCGCGGTGCGCTGCATCTGCTCCAGCGCGGATCGGCTCACGATCTCACCGGCCAGCAGCAGGCCGTAGAAGTGGTTCAGATCGGAGACGGTGGAGATCAGCGAGGCGGCCGGGCCGACGAAAGACATGTCGTAGACGCTGAAGTCGCGGGGCGGCTCGAACATGCCGAACCAGGACTCGTAGTGCAGCGCGTGCGGTCCGGTGATCTCGGTGCCACCGGGTAGTTCGGTGTCGCGCAGGCCCGCGCGTTCGATGACCTCGCGGGTGATGAACTTCTCCGCCGCGACACCGGTCACCGACTCCAGGAGTTGGCCCAGGAGCAGGTAATTGGTGTTCGAGTACACGCCCGGATTGCCGCCCGGGGCGCCGGTGGCGGGCGCCGAGACCCCCATCGCGATCAGGTCGGTGGCGTGGAATTCGGTGAATCTGTTGTCCGCCAAGCTGTCCGGCGTGGTCCGGGCGACGTTCGGGAAGGCCGCGAGCGACGAGTAGGCGTAGGGCAGGTATTCGGCGAGGCCGCTGGTGTGGCTGATCAGCATGCGGACGGTGATCGCGGCTCCGCGTTCGCCGGGTACCAGGTCCGGGAGATAGTGGCCGATGGGTGTGTCGAGTCCGATCGCGCCGTCGTCGACCAGTCGCAGGATCGCGGCGGAGGTGAAGGTCTTGGTGAGGCTGCCGACTCGGTATCGCATGTCGGGCGTGACGGGCCGTCCGGTGGCGGTGTCCGCGACTCCCGCCGCACCGCACCAGATCTGGTCGTGGTCGCGTACCTCGGCGACGATGCCGGGGATACCTGCGTGATGGACGGCCTCGAGGGCGCTGCGCAGTTCTTCGGGATCGAATGTGGTGGTCATGCGACCACTATCGGCCGGGCGGCACCGCACCGTATTGGAAGAAATTCCCCCACTCCGTGTACCGGTACCGGGCGATGGCGGGCAGGTACTCCGCCGTCAGCGACCCGGGCGTGAGCTCGGCGAATATGCCTACGTCCCGGCACAAATGGGCCTGATCGACATACCCGCAATCCACCGCGACCTCCGCCGCGGGCCGCCCCGCCAGCAATCCGTCCACCGCCGCCCGGAACCGCACCAGCATCGCCGCCCGCTTGGGCGTCAACCCGATCTGCGCCTCGAACCGCGCCCCCAACCGCTTGTAACTCCACCCGGCCGCCTCGGCCAACTCCCCGATCCGCACCTGCCCGCCCGAGGCGAGTATCCGCCGCCACCCCTCGAGCACCTCCGGATCCACCGCGGCCCTCCGCCTTTCCCCTTGCACCAGAAACGATTCCATCACCCGAAACCGCTCGTCCCAGGTTTCGGCCGCGGCCAGCTCCTCCCGCAAGCGCTCACCCCGCCCACCCCACACCTCGTCCAGCGACACCGCTCCCCGCCCCAGACTCCCCGCCGAAACTCCCAGCATCGAGTAGGCCAGCACCGGCGACAGCCGCACCTCGACGCACTCCACCCCCGCTCCCTGCAATCGCATCGCCCCGAGCGGAAGCCCCGCGACGAAGCCCCCGACCGAACGCCGCCCCACGACGTCCTCGACAACCAGGCCCTTACCCCCGAACTCCACCAGCACCGTCACCGCCGCGGTCCCCGCGACCTTGAGATCCAACCCGCGTCCACCCACATCCCGGTACCCGATCATCGCCCCACCGCGGACGGCGGCACCGGCGCCCGCGACTTCCCACCCCTCGCCGACCCCTCGCCCCAAGCCTGCATATTCCACCCACTCAGGCTACGCAATTCGGTGGATTCGGAATTGTTCACAGTTGGGGGAGGGGTTTGCTTTCGCACTGCCCAATGACCGCCGGGGTCGGCGGTGGACACGATGTCGGGTGTGAGAATTTTCTTGGGGTGGGGGACCGTGGCGGTGGCGGCCGGAACCCTTGCGGCACTGGTATTGCCGGTGTCGCCGCGGGCACAGGCCGTCGCGCCGGTGAGCGCGGCCACCGATCGGCAGGAGACGGTGCTGGATCGGCGGGACGGGGTGATCGTCTCGGAGGTCAGCTTCTCATTGCCGCTGCCGGCGAATGCGCCCGCGCATCCGGCGGAATGCGATCGGGCGGGATTCCTGCGTTATCGGGCGGCGGACGGGCCCGCTGATTCCGCCGACGCCGATTCGGTGGTGGTGCAGCAGCAGGGACTCAATGGCGGGGCCATGAATTCCGATGGGGTGGCGACGAATACGGTGCGGTCGGCGGCGCAGCTGGGGCGGAAGGTGGAATTCTGGGCGATGGCCCGGCGCAGCAGCTGCCTGGATGAGAACACCGGATTCGACTACGCGCTGCGGACCGGGAACTACCTCGACGCCGTGGACTACTACTTCAACGGGATGCCCATCGACGGGCGAGTTTTCCCGGGGTTCAAGAGCTCCCAGGATTTGCCCGTGCTGGATTTCATGGGGCTCGAACGGGTGCTGCGCGACCAGTACGAGATCATGCTGCACGAGATCCCGGATCAGGTGGTGCGGCAGCACAAGTACGTGTGCACCGGAATATCCCTGGGCGGGCTGGTGACCGGTTTCTTCGCGGACTGGGATTTCGGCAACGGCGATCCCGACACCGCAGGCTACAGCCAGTGTGCGGCCTTCGCGGCGCAGGATTCGATGGTGTCCTCCGACCCGGTGGCCATTCAGAACACGCCGCTTCTGCACGACCTCACCAACGCGATCATCTCGCCGGTCAACGATGTGCTGAAGGCGACCCAGAACATCGGGGTACTGCCGCGGATTCTCGGCGCGACGCCGGTTATCGGCACCAAGGCGTTCCTGCTCTACCGCCTGGCCGGATTGGCCGCGCACTTGGATCCGGACGGGGAAAGTCAACTGCTGGCGCATCTTCCGCACGATTTCGAGATCGATGCCACGCTGAATTACCTGTTCGCCCCCACCTGGGCGGACTTCGCCACCAATGGGGCGGCCGGATCCGGCACGTTGCGCGACTACCGTTTCACCAATACCGCGTTGCTGGGTGAGCTGCTGGACAACAACTCCTGCAATTTCGAACTGCTTCAACAGGGGATGGGTGCGCTCGACGGCGGGCCCGTGCAGCCCAAGAGTTTCCCGAATCCCGGTTCGGCGACCCAGATTCCGCTGCTCGGCAACTATCTGCGGCTGAGCGCCGGACCGCAGGACCGGGTCGCACCCACCGACCGGTCGGTGCTCTACAGCTGGCGGAACTACGACAACGTCCAGGGCGTCCCCTACACCTCGCCCGGCCACGAGGTCGCCGACATCCACGACGTGGCACGGCAACTGGCGGCGGGCGGACCCTACGCCTACTGGGAGTCCTACTTCCCGCTGCGCGTCGTGCTCGACATCGCGGCGGGCTACGGCGGCGCCCGCACCGGCGACATGGGCGACCTGCGATACCACGGCATGGAACGCACCAAACCGAACCTGGTGCTGTGGGCGGGCGACAGCGTGGTGCAGTTCGGTCCCGGCTTGCTCTTCCCGGTCCCGCCGACCGCGACCGTGCAGAGCCTGCCCGGCTACAACCACGTCGACACCATCGGCGCGGCCGCCGTGCAGAACAACGGCCTTCCCGACTACAGCGGACGCTATCTGGCGGAATTCCTGC
>NZ_JBSGBY010000619.1:0-4812 GCF_053601505.1 Nocardia sp. NPDC004722 | reverse complement strand
ATCACGATCAGGGGCTACATCGTCGCCGCGCACCAGCCGCGGCCTTTGAACACGGTATAAACGTTGCTGGCAGCGATATCGGACATCGCAGCCGTTTTGCCCCAGCCGCGTAAGGTGCGTACACCAGAGCCGACGCGGATCGAGACGAAAGGTGTGTTCGCCGGTGGCAACACGAGACCGCGGTGCAGCGCCGAACCCCCAGGCAGCGCCCGACCAGGGCCGTTCCCTGCGTCGTCTCGTGATTGTGGAGTCGCCGACGAAGGCCAAGAAGATCGCGCCGTATCTGGGCCGCGGTTACGTCGTGGAGGCGTCGGTCGGCCATATTCGGGACCTGCCGCGGGGCGCGGCGGATGTGCCCGCCAAATACAAAGGACAGCAGTGGGCTCGGCTCGGCGTCGACGTCGATCATGATTTCGAGCCCATCTATGTGGTCAGCCCCGATAAGAAGGGGAAGGTCAGTGAGCTGAAGAGCCTGCTGGCCGACGCCGACGAGCTTTACCTCGCCACCGACCCCGACCGCGAGGGCGAGGCGATCGCCTGGCATCTGCTCGAGACGCTCAAGCCCAAGGTGCCGGTGCGGCGCATGGTGTTCCACGAGATCACCGAGCCGGCCATTCAGGCCGCCGCCCGCGACACCCGTGAGCTGGATCAGGATCTGGTCGACGCGCAGGAGACGCGGCGCATCCTGGACCGGCTCTACGGCTACGAAGTGTCGCCGGTGCTGTGGAAGAAGGTCATGCCGCGCTTGTCGGCGGGCCGCGTGCAGTCGGTGGCGACGCGCGTCATCGTGCAGCGCGAGCGGGAGCGCATGGCGTTCCGGTCGGCGGAGTACTGGGATATCGCGGCCAAGCTGGATGCGGGCGGGGACGAGAGCGGCGGGAACCCGCGGGTCTTCGGCGCCCGGCTGGTCACGGTCGAGGGTGCGCGCGTGGCGACCGGTCGTGATTTCGGATCCGACGGGCAGCTGAAGTCGCAGGGCGTCGTCGTGCTGGATGCCGGGTACGCGCAGCGGCTGGCCGAAGGGCTGCACGGGGTCGATTTCACCGTCACCTCGGTGGAGTCCAAGCCGTACACGCGAAAGCCGTACGCGCCCTTCATGACTTCGACGTTGCAGCAAGAGGCGGCGCGCAAGTTGCGTTTCACCTCCGAGCGCACCATGCGGGTGGCGCAGCGGCTGTACGAAAACGGCTACATCACTTATATGCGTACCGACTCGACGACCCTGTCGGAGTCCGCGATTCAGGCGGCGCGGTCGCAGGCCACGCAGTTGTACGGCGCGGAATATGTGAGTCCGACGCCGCGGCAGTACACCCGCAAGGTCAAGAACGCGCAGGAAGCGCACGAGGCGATTCGTCCCGCGGGCGACGTCTTCGCCACGCCGGGACAGCTGCACAACAAGGTCGATACCGACGAATTCCGTTTGTACGAACTGATCTGGCAGCGCACGGTGGCCTCGCAGATGCAGGACGCGCGCGGCACCACGATGACCGTGCGGATCACTGGTCACGCGAATTCCGGTGAGGAGTGTGTGTTTTCGGCCTCCGGCCGGACGATCACGTTCGCGGGCTTCCTCAAGGCGTACGTGGAGAGTGTCGACGAGGAGGCGGGCGGCCAGTCCGACGACGCCGAATCGCGGCTGCCGGCGCTGACCGAGGGCCAGGGCGTGACCGCCATCGAGCTCTCGCCCGACGGGCACACCACCAATCCGCCCGCGCGTTTCACCGAAGCCTCGCTGATCAAGGCGCTGGAAGATCTCGGCATCGGCCGTCCTTCCACCTATTCCTCGATCATCAAGACGATTCTCGACCGCGGGTATGTGTACAAACGCGGTAGCGCCCTGGTGCCGTCGTGGGTGGCGTTCGCCGTGATCGGCCTGCTGGAGGCGCACTTCGGGCGGCTGGTGGACTTCGACTTCACCGCGGCCATGGAAGACGACCTGGATGCCATCGCCGGTGGACGCGAGCAGCGCGGAAACTGGTTGTCCTCCTTCTATTTCGGTGGCGATCACGGCGCCGAGGGTTCGGTGGCTCGGTCGGGCGGCCTGAAAAAGATGGTGGGCGAACGACTCGACGGCATCGACGCGCGAGAAGTCAACTCCATCAAGCTGTTCGCCGATGACGAGGGCCGCGATGTCGTGGTGCGCGTCGGCAAGTTCGGGCCGTACCTCGAGCGGATGGTCGTCAATCCCGATGACCCGGACGGGGATCCGATCTCGCAGCGGGCCAATCTGCCCGATGATCTGCCGCCGGACGAGCTGACGCCGGAGGTCGCCGAGAAGCTGTTCGCGACGCCGCAGGAAGGGCGTTCGCTGGGCGTCGATCCGGTGTCCGGGCACGAAATCGTCGCCAAGGAAGGGCGTTTCGGGCCGTACGTCACCGAGATCCTGCCGGAACCGGCCGAGGACATCGACACCGGCGCGAAGAAGACGACCAAGAAGGCGGCCGACAAGCCGAAGCCGCGCACCGGGTCGCTGTTCAAGTCCATGAGCGTGGAGACGGTGACGCTCGACGACGCGCTGAAGCTGCTGTCGCTGCCGCGCGTGGTGGGTGCGGACCCGACCTCGGGCGACGAGATCACCGCGCAGAACGGGCGCTACGGGCCGTACCTCAAGAAGGGCACCGACTCGCGCTCGCTCACCAGCGAGGACCAGATCTTCTCGGTGACGCTGGAGGAGGCGCTCAAGATCTACGCCGAGCCCAAGCGGCGCGGCGGACAGTCGGCGAGCGCGCCGCCGCTGCGTGAGTTGGGCGTGGACCCGGTGTCGGAGAAGCCGATGGTGATCAAGGACGGGCGGTTCGGCCCGTATGTCACCGACGGCGAGACCAATGCCAGCCTGCGCAAGGGTGACGAGGTCGAATCGATCACCGACGCCCGGGCTTCGGAGCTGCTGGCCGATCGGCGGGCGCGCGGGCCGGTGAAGAAGGCCGCGAAGAAGACGGCCAAGAAGGCGCCGGCGAAGAAGACCGCCGCCAAGAAGACCGCGGTGGCCAAGACCGTCGTCAAGAAGGCTGCCGCGAAGAAGGCGGCGGCCAAGACGGCCGACGGTGTGACCACCAAGAAGGCCGCGGCGGCCAAGAAAGCTCCGGCGAAGAAGGCCGCCGCCGCGCAGTCCTGATCGGACTTGATGAGAACGCTCCCGCTCCGGCGGGAGCGTTTTCGCTTTTCACCGGCCTTTCTGTCGGTGCCCTGCCGTAGCGTGTGATCCGTAACGCGCACCAGCGGAAGGACATTCGGATGACCGTCGACCATGAGCGTGAAGAACTGATCAAGATCCTCGACAGCCAGCGTGAGATGTTCCGGATCACGGTCCGCAATATCGACGACGCGCAGGCGCGTGAACGCACCACGGTCAGTGAACTCACCCTCGGCGGTCTGCTCAGCCATGTGGTGAATGTCGAGAAGCACTGGACCACGATCCTCGTCGAACGTGATCCCAACTCCGAATTCGATGTCTCCCGAATGGATTCCGAGTACCGGCTGGACGCGGACCAGACGGTGGCGGGGCTGCTGGCCGAGTGGGAGGTGGTCGCCGAGCACACCGCCAAGCTGATCCGGGAGCTACCGAACCTCGAGGATTCGGTGCCGACGCCGACCGCGCCGTGGGCGCCGGAGCGCGAATGCCTCACCGTGCGCTACATCCTGCTGCACATCCTGCGGGAGATCGCGCAGCACTCCGGGCACGCCGACATCATTCGGGAAGCCTTGGACGGGGCCAACACCACGTATCAGCGGGCCAAGTGAACCAGCGCGGCGGCTGACCGTCGGCCGGGCCTGTCGGGGGTGGCGGCTAAGGTGGTCGACGTGGCGGGTGTCTTCGATCGGCTGGTCGGCCAGGATGCGGTCGAGTCCGCGCTGACGGCTGCGGCGGTGGCGGCGCGGGACGGGGCGGGATCGTCGTCGGCGATGACGCATTCGTGGTTGTTCACCGGGCCGCCCGGATCGGGCCGGTCGGTGGCGGCGCTGTGCTTCGCGGCGGCGTTGCAGTGCACCGATGAGGGCACGCCCGGCTGCGGGCGATGCCACGCGTGCACGACCACCATGGTCGGGACACACGGTGACGTGCGGCGGGTGGTGCCGGAGGGGTTGAGCATCGGCACCAAGGAGATGCGCGAGATCGTCCAGGTGGCCTCGCGCCGCCCCAGTACCGGGCGCTGGCAGGTGGTCGTCGTCGAGGATGCCGACCGTTTGACCGAGGCCGCCGGAAACGTGCTGCTCAAGGTGGTGGAGGAGCCGCCGGCGCGGACGGTGTTCCTGCTCTGCGCGCCCTCGGTCGATCCGGAGGACATCTCGGTGACGCTGCGATCGCGTTGCCGCCACGTGCATTTGGCGACGCCGTCGGTGGCCTCGATCGCGCAGGTGCTGCGGGAGCGGCACGGGCTCGACGAGCGGACGGCCGGGTGGGCGGCATCGGTGAGCGGCGGGCATGTGGGCCGCGCGCGGTGGCTGGCCACCGACGAGCAGGCCCGGTCCCGGCGTAAGAAGGCGCTGTCGCTGGTCATGGCCACCGCCCGACCCGCGGCGGCGTACCAGGCGGCCGACGAACTGGTGAAGTCGGCCGATGACGAGGCCAAGCAGGTCAGTGCCGAGCGGGACGAGAAGGAACGCGACGAGCTGGCCACCGCGCTGGGCGCGGGCGGCACCGGCAAGGGCGCGGCCTCGGCCACCCGCGGTTCCGCCGGTGCGTTGAAAGACCTGGAGAAACGCCAGAAGTCGAGGGCGACCCGGACCGGGCGCGACGCCCTGGACCGGGCCCTGATCGATGTCGCGGGCATGTACCGCGACGCCCTCGCGGTCCGCTTCGGCGCCGCGACC
>NZ_JBSGBY010000618.1:0-4851 GCF_053601505.1 Nocardia sp. NPDC004722 | reverse complement strand
AACGGATGGCGCTGCCGGTGGACGCGGTCTATACCTCGGCCGAATGGGGGCTGGAGAAGCCGGATCCGAAGTTCTTCACGCGGGTCGCGGAGGTGCCGCGCCAGCCTGCCCAGGCTCGGCCGGGACAGCTGCGCCGCGGCCGTCTCGTCGGTCAGCAGCCCGGCGTCGATATCGCGGCGCAGCACCTCGAGATAGCCGAGCGTCCACGGCGTCACCACCATCAGATTGGCGGCGTCGCCGACCGGATTCAGACTGCGCTGCAAGGTGATCGGCTCGGGATGCCCGACCGTGTAGGCGGTGCCGCGCCGTCCGCCGGGCAACGTGAGCGTCACCGGCCGCAACGGCCGCTGCGCGGTCAACCGGCCCGCCGCCACCGCCGAGATGGCGCCGCTGCTCTGCCGCATCCAATGCACGGCCGCCGCGCTCGGTCGCTCACCCGCGCACAGCAGCTCCTCCCCGCCGGTGTCCGGAACATCCACCGGCCAGGCGGTATACGCGTCGATCACGGTATCGAGTTCGGCGGCCGCGAGCGCCGCGAGCAGATTGCTCACCCCCGGACTGGCGCCCATGCCCACCACCGCGCACACCCCGGCCGTCCGGGCCTGCTCGTCCAGGTCGAGCATGTCGAGGGTCGGCTCCCAGTCATCGCAGATATCCAGGTAGTGGGTGCCGGTGTCGATCGCGGCGCGCAGCACCATGCGTCCGAAACGGTAATAGGGCCCAACGGTATTGAGCACCAGGTCCACCTGTGTGAGCGCGTCGCGCAGCGCGGGCCCGTGCGTCACGTCGACGGTGAGCGCCGACACCGGCACCCGCGCATCGCAATACCGCCGGGCCGCCGCCTGCGCCGCCGCGCCGTCGCGATCGCCGATCACGATCCGTTCGACTCCCAGCAGGCGGGTGGCGGTCTCGACGGCGGCCGCGCCCATCGCGCCCGCTCCGCCCAGGGCGAGAACTCTCATGAGGAACTCCTGTCCGGTTGTTCGGCGTAACGACGCAGCGCGTCGAGATAGCCGGGGGCATACAGGGATCGGGGCGCGAACACCGCGACCAGGAAGGGGCGGAGGCCGTCGGGCCGATCCAGATCGAATTTCACGAGGCTGTGCGAGGCGCCGGGGAACGTCCGCGCCGTGAGCAGGCCCGGCGGCACCGATTCGCGGTAGACGCGCTCGGTCTCGGCCACGTCGACGTTGAGATCGTGCTCGCCGAGCAGCAGAAGCACCGGAATCCGCAGCCCCGGAAGGGTTTCGGTGACGTCCGCGCGATAGTTCTGCCGCACGAACCACCAGCGATCCTCCGACATCGGCGGGGAATCCGTGGTGGCCGAACGGTATCGGTCGTAGTTCGCGCCCTCGCGCAGCAGTGCCAGATCGTTGTCGCGCCGCCGCAGCTCGGACGCCAGTTCGGCCGCGGAGCCGCCGCGCTCGCGCAGTTCGGCGCGCAGGTTGTACTCGCCCTGCCGCACCCAGTTCACCGCCGCGCCGACCAGGATCAGGAACCGCAACTCCGGATGCCGCACCGCGACTTCCGGAGCCACCCAGCCGCCCTGGCTGATCGCCCACAATCCGATCCGGCCGGCGTCGATCTCGGGCCGCTTGCGTGCCCAGGCCAGCGCCGCCTCGGTCTCGACGGCCCGATCGTGCATGCTCTGATCGAGCCAATTGCCCGCCGCGCCATCGATTCCCGGCTTGTCCCAGGACAGCGACGCGTACCCCGCGGCGGCGAAGCTCTCCCACAGCGGCCGGTAGAACCCGTCGCGGTCGGCGTTCGCGGGCCCGTCGCCGTGCACGAAGAGCACCAACCCGAACGGCCCGTCACCGTGTTTGGGCAGTGTCAGCGTGCCTTGCAGTGTCTGCGCCGCGCCGGTGATGGCGACCCGCTGCTCCCGGAAATCGAAGTCGTTGGCCACGACGACCCAGGTCCCGGCCGAAACCGTCAGCACGGCAACGCAACTCGCGGCGATCAGGATCCGTCGCTTCCAACTCATGAACCTATCGTAGCAAAAACGGACGTTCGGAAAATGATAGATAACTGAGGATTGTTAGCCTGAGCGCGACCGAGGCGAAGGGACGAGTGCATGGCGACGATCGAAGAGGCGCTCGAAATCGAGCAACTCGAACGCGACATCTTCCGGGGCGCGTCCACCAAGACGCAGCTGCCGCGCACGTTCGGCGGGCAGGTGGCCGGGCAGGCGCTGGTCGCGGCGGTGCGGACGGTGGATCCGCACTATCAGGTGCACTCGCTGCACGGGTACTTCCTGCGGCCCGGCAATCCGGAACGGCCGACCGTGTATCTCGTCGATCGCATCCGCGACGGACGTTCCTTCTGCACCCGGCGGGTGACCGGGGTGCAGAACGGGGAGGCCATCTTCACCATGTCGGCCTCCTTCCACGTCGGCGACGAGGGGCCGGTGCATCAGGACGTGATGCCGAGCGTGCGGCCGCCGCTGGAGCTGCCCGACGCCAAGGAGTCCATGAGCCCGGAACGCCTGTGGGCCATGCGCGAATGGGAGCACTGGGACATCCGCACCATTCCGCAGGACGAGGTGGATCGCCGCGAGGGCACCATCGCCCAGCAGCAGGTGTGGTTCCGCTACCGCCACCCACTGCCCGACGACTCCATGTTCCACGTCTGCACGCTGGCCTACATGAGCGATATGACGCTGCTGGGTTCCTCGAAGGTCATCCACCCCGACGAACCCACCCAGAACGCGTCGCTCGATCACGCCATGTGGTTCCTGCGCCCCTTCCGCGCCGACGACTGGCTGCTCTACGACCAGCAGTCGCCCAGCGCGGGCGCGGGCCGGGCGCTGACCGGCGGCCGGATCTGGAATCAGGCGGGGGAGCTGGTGGCCGTGGTCATGCAGGAGGGCCTGATCCGGCACTTCCGGGATCCGCAGGCCGCCTCGTACCCGGCCGGAACCGCCTGATTCACAGCGCCTTTCAGGCCGTCTGCACCCGCAGGTGGCACACCACGGTGTCGTTCATCCTGCGCAGCACCCGTTCCAGCTCGTCACTGCGGTGACTCGGCAGCACATGGTTCCAGCCCGCGGGCGGCTCGATCTCGGCGATCACCACGACCTTGCGGCGGCCGGTGAAATGGTCGCGCACATAGCGCGCCACCGGCCCGCCCACGGTCGCGTCGCCGTCCTCGAGCAGCACCAGCCGCACGTCCGGATGCCACGCCTCCCACTCCTTGGTGAACACGGTGATGTTCTCGCCGGGCAGGCACACGTGCACCGCGGTCACGTCCCGGCCCAGCGACATCGCCGCCGAGAGCGCCTCGCGGCTGAGCTCCGACACCTCCGACACCGGCACCACGATCGCGGTCTCGGTGGCCTTCGGTTCGGCGGGCAGGCAGCCCGCGCCGCGACAGCCGTCGATGCGGGTGTAGATGCGGCGGATGCGCTCCATGGCCACGACCAGCAGCGGCAGCACCACCACGATCAGCCACGCGCCCTCGGTGAATTTCATTGCGGTGGTGACGATCAGCGCCACCAGGGTGAGCATCGCGCCGAAACCGTTGAGCGCCGCGCGCCACTGCCAGCCCGCCGTGCGGACATCCAGCCAATGCAGCACCATGCCCGCCTGTGCGATGGTGAAGCCCACGAACACGCCGATCGCGAACAGCGGGACCAGGGCGTTCATATCGCCGCGCGAGGCCGCCAACAGCACGGCCGCGGACACGCCCAGCGCGAGCACGCCGTAGCGGTAGACCTGTCGCTGTGAGCTGACCGCGAACCGGTGCGGCAGGCAGTTGTCGTCGGCGAGGATCTTCGTCAGCGTCGGCAGCCCGCCGTAGGAGGTGTTGGCGGCCAGCGCCAGCAGGATCACGGTCGCGAATTGCACCACGTAGTAGGCGATTCCGTGGCCCAGGGCGGCCTCGGTCAGCTGCGAGAGGATGGTGGTGCCGTCGATCGGGTGGATGGAGAACTTGCCGATCAGGATGGCCAGGCCGATCAACATCAGGCCCAGCACCACGCCCAGGGCGACCTCGGCGTTCTGCGCCCGCTTGACCTTGGGCGCGGCGAAGCTGGGCACCGCGTTGGCGATGGCCTCGACGCCGGTCAGGGCGGCGCAGCCGCTCGAGAAGGCCTTGAGCAGCAACAGGATTCCGATGGTGCGGGCGTTCTCGGCCACCGCCGCACCGGTTTCCACGGTCGCCGGGTGCGTGCGCAGCAGGCCCGCGACGATGACCACGAAGATGCCGAGCACGAACACCACGGTCGGGGCCATGAAGGCCCGCGCGCTCTCACGGATGCCGTACAGGTTCAGCACGGTGATGCCGACCAGGACCGCCAGGCAGATCCACACGGTATAGGTGAACAGGCCCGGGAAGGCCGACGTCAGTGCCGCGACACCGGCCGCGATGGACACCGCCACATTGAGGATGTAGTCGACGATGAGCGACGCGGCCGCCACCAGGCTGGTGCGGCGACCCAGCCGCGCCTTGGCTACCGCGTACGCGCCGCCACCGTTCGGGAAGGCGGCGATGACCTGCCGGTAGGAGAAGGTCAGCACGGTCAGCAGCACCACGATCGCCAATGTCACCGGCAGGGTGAAACCGAGCCCGACGCTTCCGGCGGCGGCCAGCACCAGCACGATCGCCTCGGGACCGTAGGCGACGGAGGCCATGGCGTCCAACGAGAGTCCGGCCAAACCGGTCGCGACGGTGAGTCCGTGCCGCGGCGGCGGCGCGTCGACTCCACCACGCGGTCCGGGCGAGGTGTGCGGTAGCAAATCAGTCACATGCGGCAGTGCCGGGGTTACCGCGGCTGATCAGCGCACCGAGGTTGGCGACCGTGTCACGAAGTCGGGATGTCGGTGCGGTTATGCCGAGGGTCGGCAGCGC
>NZ_JBSGBY010000617.1:0-4855 GCF_053601505.1 Nocardia sp. NPDC004722 | reverse complement strand
AGGTCGCGTTGCCGCCGGTGCCGGAATCGGTGCTGCGCCGCAACCACTTCGACGGGTCCTGGTCGGATTGGATGACCGAGCGCGGCGAGACCGGTTCGTACGCACCGCCGGTCCGGTACCGCGGCAGCACGGTGGTCGAATTCCCCTCGGAGACCGGCGAAGCCGCGCGGTTGCCCGTCGATCGCGCCTCGCAGCTGCTGGACGCGGTGGCCGACGAGGCCGCCGCGCCGCCCGAACGCGGTCCGGGACGTCGGTTTTCCGCCATTGCCTTCCTGATTGTTGCCATTGTTTTGCTAACCATCGCCGGTGGAGTTGCTCTCTATGTGCTGAATTCCCACGGCGGCACTGCGCAATCCACCGGCACACCCGATGCGGGGCCCGGTTCCGGCCCGATCGCCGTCGCGGCGGCGTACAACGAAATGACGGCCCCCGCGATCATCGGCGACCATGAACCCGCCGCGGGCGTTCCGGCCGGATAAACAGGAGAGCGGAGACAATGGATCAGGACTGGAGCCGCTGGCTCGACGAGGTGCCCGAAGAGGGTGAATCGCCGAGCCGTGCCGCGCGTTCCAAGGCTCCCGTGGTGCGGTTGCGCAAACGCGGCGGCGACGGCGGTGACGCCGATCCCGCGCCGCGCCCGATTCTGGTGGTGGGTGGCTGCGGCGGCGCGGGCACCACCACGACGGCCCTCGGCATCGCGGGGGAGCTGGGTGCCGGGGGCGCTCAAACGGTGGCCGTGGACGGCACTTTCGCCGGGAGCGACCTCGCCCTGCGCGGCGCGGACGAACACCTGAGCCCGATCAGCCTGCAGGCCTGGCTCTACGGCCGCGGCGAGGACGAACCCGCGCCGCTCAAGGAATGCCTCTCCCGCGCGACCTCCGGAATCGGCCTGCTGTGGCGCGATCCCGCGCCGCTGCGCCGGCGCGCCACCTATCTGACCGTCGCCCGCGCCCTCGGCGAGACCGGCTACACCCCGGTGTACGACGGCGGTTCGCCGATCGCCAGCCGTCACCTGCGGCCCCTGCTCGAGGACGCCGATATCGCTCTGGTGCTGGCCATTCCGGCGCGAGTGGACGCGGCCAACCGGTTGCGGGTGACCCTGGAGTGGCTCGACGACCAGTTCGGCGGTCAGGGCGAGGGTCCCGGCGACGGCATCGTCGGCGATACCACCATCGTGGTGTCACATCAGTTGCCCGGCAGCGATTCTCGGATCGCTGAACATTTGCGGGAGCATCTGGACGGTTGGGTCCGCGAAATCGTCGAGATACCCTATGACCCGCACCTCGCGCGTGGAGAGTTGGTGCGGCACAGCAACCTGGCCGCCGAGACACGCCGCGCGTATCGCCGCCTGCTTGCTGGAGTGGCATCATGACCGCAGCCATGACCGAACGCCGATCCTTCGACCGTGACCTCACCGCCGGAGCCGCAGTGGCGGCCGGAGTGGTGCCGCCACCGGAATCCCGCCGCGCGCCCATCTGGGACCGACCCGTACCCGGAGGCGGCCGGGCACCCCTGGTGTGGCTGCTCGGCGTGCACGGAGGCGCGGGCGCGACCACGCTCGCGCATGTGCTTGCGCCGGCGGCGGATTCGTACCGGCGCTGGCCGGGCGTCTTCGATCGCGAATCCCCCTTCGTGGTGCTGGTGGCGCGCGAGACCATCGCCGGGCTCACCCGCGCCCACGACCTGCTGCGCCAGCATCACGCCGGGCTCGCCGGGCCGAGCGAGGTGCTGGGCCTGATCACCGTGGCCGCGCGCCCCGGCCGCATCCCGGCCGAGATCCGCCGCTACCGCGATGTGGTCGGCTCGCTGGCCGGGCAGGTCTGGCAGCTGCCGTGGCACGAGGAATGGACCCTCGTAGAGCCCGATCAGCTGCCGGTGTGGTCGCCCGGCGACCCGATCCCGCAGCAGCGCAAGCGCAAATCCGATCCGCTCGAGGAGATCACCGCCGACGTGCGCGAGCTCGGCTCCGGCATCGTGGCCGCCGCGCAGGACGCCCTCGACGCACCCCGCTCCGACGGCGCGGACGCGGAGGAGTGATCATGGACACCGACGGAATCCGTTGGGCAGCAAAGATTTCCCGGTTACCGGGGATGCAAGGGCGATTAGCCGAGGGAATTGTCGCCACCGGTTGGACGGCAGGGCCGGTGATCGGCGAGATTGTTACTAGCAGTTCGCTTTTGGAGAAGGACAGACAATGAGCATGCTCCTCGCCGTACACGACGCGTACGGCCAGTTCCTCGCCCAGGTCGGGAATCCGACCCCCGAGGCGCCGCCCGCGTCGGACAAGTTGCTGAAGCTGGTTCGGTACTTCACCTGGTTCGTACTGTTGTCGGGAATCCTGGGCATCACCTACGCCGGTGGCCGGTTCGCCTGGGAAAAGTGGACAGGAGGCGGTTTGGAGTCGCCGAAGATGGTGGCAGGGGCCATGATCGGAGGAATCGTCGCCACGAGCGCGGGCACGATCATGAACGCCGTGATCACCTAATGTCCGCCGCGGTGGTAGTGCCACAGGCGCTGGATGCCGTGCTGGCCTACAAACAGATGCCGTCGGACGTGATCCGGCCGCTCATGCAGCTCATCGACTGGCTGCTGTGGTGCGTACTGCTGTTCTGCCTGGCCTGGATGATCCTGGCGGCCGGACGCCTGTGGTACGCCTTCCGCGACGACCTGGCCGCCAACGACGCGACACACGGGGTGGTGATGAGCCTGCTGGGCGCGATCATGGCGACCTCGGCCAGCGGTATCGCACTGGCCCTGTTGCCGACCTGAGGGGTACGGGCAGGCCGAGTTGTCCACAGGTAATGAATTGTCCACTGGCACACACACTCTGGTAACCGACACCGTGGAGGCGAAGCGATGAGCGAGAAGGAGCCGCCCGAGCGCGACGGCGTCTCGTTCGGCGTGATCGCCTCGGCCGCCCTGGTCGCGGTGATCGTGATCGCGGGCCTGGTGGTCTATTTCGGGCACGGCGACGCCAAACCGAGCCCGAAGAACGACGCCGGGGCGCCGCCGAGCACCTCCGACACCAGCGGGGTCACCGGATTCGCCTCGCCCGAGGTGGATCTGTTCGGCCGCCGGGTCGACATCCCCAACAACACCGCCGGCCAGCCGCTGCCGCAGGATCCGTCCAAGCAGCGCAAGGCGGGCGACACCGACTGGCTGACCGCGGCACCGCTGGGCACCACCGGTCCCGACGGCTGGCAGCGGGTCTACGGCGCGTCGGTCCCGTTCTCCACCTCCGACGGCCCGGCCCGCCTGGAAAACGGTCTGGCCGTGGGGTATTCGCACACCCCGCAGGGTTCGGCACTGGCGGCCGCGCAGATCACCTACCGGCTCAACGCCCGGCCCGCGGACCGGGAGCTGTACGTGCGGCAGGTGCGCGTGCCCGCCGAACAGCTCACCGCCTACGACCAGGCGCTGGCCGATCAACGGCTGCCGAAACAGCAGCCGGAGAAGGTGACCCGCTACCTGGTCGCCCCCGACGCCTTCCAGATCGAGAACTACGCCGACGACATGTCCATCGTGCGGCTGGCCGCGCGCGGACCGGTCGTCGACAACCGGCAACTGTGGGCGGCCGTGCGTTTGATCATGGTCTGGGACGCCGGGGACTGGCGGCTCAAGCCCTCCACTTCCAAGACGGCACAAACCGAATACGTGGACTCACTGGCGGGGTGGACCCGATGGTGATGGCATCGCGACCCATCGAAAGGTGGACCACATGCTGAGGCGGCTAATCACGATCTTCGCGGTCGTATTCACCGTCATGATCGCGACCCCGACGGTGGCCTACGGGCAGACCTACGGATTCGACCAGGCCTGCAACGAATTACACGACTCCCTCGACGGCCTGGGCGTGCCCGGCATCTCGCTGGGTGACGCCGCCTCGGCGGCGTGCAAGGCGGGCAATGTCGCGACCCATCCGACCGATGCCGCGGCCGCCGTGCGCGACAAGGCGTGGGACTCTACCTTCGGCAAGGTGGTGGACTCGCTGATGAACGGTCTGGGCGAGGCGCTGATCCTGGCCCTCACGTTCTGGATGAAGATCCCGAACGACCGGGTCAGCGACGCGGGAACACTATTCACCAAGATCAACGACTACACCTATCAAGCGCAGATCCTGCTGCTGATGGCGTCGGTGATCCTGACCGGCCTCAAACTCGCCAGAGCCAGACGCGGAGCCGCGGTCGAACAGGCCACCGACTCCTTCTGGATGTTCGCCCGGGTGGTGTTCAGCTCCTGGATGCTGGGCGCGGTCATCGTGGCCGCCACCCAGGCCTCGGACAAGTTCTCCGAGTGGGTGATCAACGACTCCACCAACGGCAACGCCAAGAACATGGCCGAGCTGATGGTGAAAACCTCCAAGCTGCAGGCGTTCTCGCCCGGCCTGGTGCTGATCATCGCCATCGTCGGCCTGCTCGGGGCGCTCGCGCAGATCGTGCTGGCCATCGTGCGCCAGGGCATGCTCGTGGTCGCCGCGGGCGTGCTGCCGCTGGCGGCGGCGGGCTCGGGCACCAGCATCGGAATGTCGTCCTACAGCAAGCTGATTCGCTGGATCATCGCGTTCATGCTGTACAAGCCGGTGGCCGCGATCGTCTACATGATCGCCTTCACCACCGCGGGCACCACCGACGACCAGACCGGCACCGTCAACCTGCCCGACGCCGACGAGGCCCAGCGCATGCTGGTCGCCATCGTGCTGCTGGGCACCGTCGCCTTCGTGCTGCCCGCGCTCATGCGCCTGGCGACCGCGGGCGAGGTGGCGATCGTCGGTTCCGGCGGTTCGGGTTTGGCCGCCACCACCGGCACCCTGGTCGGCATCGCGGCCCTGGGCGCGGTCGGTTCGCGCGCGGTGGCG
>NZ_JBSGBY010000616.1:0-4890 GCF_053601505.1 Nocardia sp. NPDC004722 | reverse complement strand
GGGTCGCGACGCTGCGCGAGGGCCGTTTCGATCCGGCCGTGTTCGCCGACGCGGCGCACCGCATGCCCGCCGGGCGGCGCTACACCTCGCTGGTGCCCACCCAGGTGTCGCGGCTGCTCGCCGATCCCGAATCCCGCGCCGCGCTGGGCCTTTTCGACACCGTGCTGATCGGTGGGGCCCGCCTGGACGAGGCGACCGATCGCCGGCTGCGCGAAGTGACCGACGCCGTGGTGACCTACGGCATGACCGAGACCTGCGGCGGCTGCGTCTACGACGGGGTCCCGCTGGCCGGGGTCGAGGTGCGCGTCATCGACGACATCATCCACCTCGGCGGCGACGTGATCGCCGACGGCTACCTGGAGTCCGCGGCCGACTCGCCCTTCTACACCGAAGGAGGGACCCGCTGGTACCGCACCGCCGACCGCGGATCGCTCACCGACGGCGTGCTCGTACCGACCGGCCGGATCGACGACCTCATCAACACCGGCGGCGTCAAGGTCTCCGCGATCGCCATCGAACAGGCCCTGGCCGAGGTGCCCGCCATCGCGTCCGTCGTGGTCATGGGCGTCCCCGACCCCGAATGGGGTGAACTCGTCGGCGCGTATGTGGTACCGCGGCAAGGTGTTCCGATGCCGGAACCGGAACTGCTGCGCGACCGGGTGCGGCAGCGGCTGGGCCGCGCCGCCGTCCCGAAGCGCTTCATCCTCGGCAGCGAACTGCCGCTGCTGCCCAATTCGAAGATCGACCGCCGCGCCGTCCACGCCCGGCTGACAACCGGAACGGAGCCCGCGCGTGCGTGAACCAGTGCGATTTCGCCTCGGCGGCGCGAACGGCCCGGTGGGCCTCGACGGCCCGCTGATCTGCTATCACAGCCTCACCGAGGCCGAGGCCGCGGTGCGCGCGGGCAACTACGGTGATCTCGTCGCCGGGTCCATCCCGTTCGACGACGACACCGCCAATCACTCGCTGTATCTGGGCTGGCGCACCGCTCCCCGGCCTGGCGCCGACTCGAAGACCAACGCGGCGGCTCACTTTCGCGCCGACATCGACTTCAACGACGCCTCGATCGCGAGCTACCTGCGCCTGATCGACGATGCACTGGCACTGTTGCGGTCGCCGGATTCGGCGCTCGAGAAGATCGTCATCGCGCGGTCGGAACGCTACTTCTACGACGGTGTCGTGGACCCGGTCCGCCTCTTCGAGCGGATCGCGGCGCTGTACCCGAACGCACGCAACTACTTCGTCGAACACCTGGATCATCCGGGCGTGTACACGATGGGCGCGAGCCCGGAGTTGTTCCTGCGCAAGACCAGCTACACGATCACCATGACGCCGCTGGCCGGGACCGTCACCCGCGATACCCGCCTGCCCGAATCCGAGGATCGCGGCCGCGCCCAGGCGCTGCTGTTCGACGAGAAGTACCTCGCCGAGCACCGGCATCTGGTCGACTTCATGGTCAAGGGGCTGGCCCCGTTCTGCGCGGACCTCGACTACCCCGACGAACCCGAACTGGTGACCGCTCCGGGCCTGTGGCACTTGGGAACTCCCATCACCGCCCGGCTGCTCGACGACGAGACGCCGGTCGCCGACCTGGTCGCGACGCTGCATCCCTCCCCCGCCGTCTGCGGCGTCCCGCAGGAGGAGGCGCGGCGCATGATCGCCGGGTACGAATCGGCGCGGGCGTACTACGGCGGGCTGGTCGGCTGGCTCGACGCCGCGGGCGACTGCGAGTTCCACATGGCGTTGCGCGGGCTCGAACTCGATTCGCACCGTGGGCATCTGACGCTGCGCGCCGGCGGCGGCATCGTGTCGCGCAGCCGCGTCGACACCGAATTCGCCGAGACCTCCGCCAAACTCGCCACCATGCGCCGGGTGCTGGGGATCCCGCGATGAGCAGGCGCGACGCGGTCATCGTCGCGGCGGTCCGCACGCCGATCGGCCGGGGCAAGCAGGGCGGCGCGCTCGACGGCGTGCACCCGGTGGATCTGATGGCGCACAGTCTGCGCGCGGTGGTCGCCGAGGCGGGGATCGAACCCGGGCTCGTCGACGAGGTGATCGGCGGCGTGGTCAGTCAGGTCGGCGAGCAGGCGACCAATGTGACCCGCCGTGCGGCGCTGGCGGCCGGGCTGCCGGAGTCGGTGCCCGCCAGCACCATCGACCGCCAGTGCAGCGCGAGCCAGCAGGCCTTGCGTTTCGCCGCGCACGCGGTGATCGCGGGCGACTGCGAGCTGGTGATCGCCACCGGGGTGGAATCGGTGAGCCGAATTCCCATGGGCACCAGCCTGCTCGACGCCGACAACCTCACCGGGTCGGCGTTCCTGGAACGGTATCCGCAGGGCGTGCCATGGCAGGGCATCAGCGCCGAACTCATCACCGCGCGTTGGGGATTCAGCCGCGCCCAGCTCGACGACTACGCGCTCGAGAGCCACCGCCGCGCCGCCGACGCCACCAAGAACGGCCATTTCGACGCCGAGCTGACCCCGCCGATCAACCAGCTGGCCCTCGACGAGGCCATCCGATTCGACGCCAGCGCAACGGGACTCGGCGCGCTGCCCTCGGCGTTCCGCAATGACGCGATCGCCGCCCGCTTCCCCGAGATCCAATGGCACATCACCGCGGGCAATGCCAGCCAGCTCGGCGACGGCAGCGCGGCGGTAATGGTGACGACCAGCGAGAACGCCCGCAAGCTCGGCCTGACCCCGCTGGCCCGCATCCGCAGCCACATCGCCGTCGGCGACGACCCGTTCCTCATGCTCACCGCGGTCATCCCCGCCACCGAGAAGGTGTTGAAGCACAGCGGACTTCACCTCTCCGACATCGATCTGCTCGAAGTCAACGAGGCCTACTCCAGCGTCGTGCTGGCCTGGGCCCGGGAAACCGGGGCCGACCTGAACCGCGTCAACGTCCACGGCGGCGCGATCTCCCTGGGCCACCCCCTCGGCGCGAGCGGCGTCCGCATCACCGCGACCCTCCTGCACGCACTGCGCGAACGCGGCGCCCGCTACGGCCTCCAAACCATGTGCGAATCCGGCGGCCAAGCGAATGCGATGATCTTGGAAATGCTCTGACGCTCGACCCGAAAGCCCCTGGTGACCAACCCGACCGCAACGCCGCGCAGCCTGCCGAAGAATCTCGGATTCGCTGTGGCGGAAAGCCGTCCGATCGTGCAGGCCATGTTCGCGCTGCGATTCGTCGCCGGAAGCCTGCTCGGCGCGGCCTCCGGGGCGGACCCCGTCTTCGGCGCGGCCTATCCGTTGCGGTTGCTGGCGTGGGTGCTGGCGACCTTCGCGATCTATGTCTACAACGGGGTGGCCGACGCGGAGGCCGACCGCATCAACGGTGTCGGTCGCCCGATCGGCCGCGGTGACCTGGATCCGGTGCGCGCCGGACGCATCGCGGCCGCGGCCGCCGTGCTGTCGGTCGTGTTGACGCTGCCGGACCTCGCGACCGTGCCGGTGCTGCTGGTGTATCTGCTGCTCGGCTATCTGTATTCGGCTCAGCCGATCAAGCTCAGCCGCAGCTTTCCCGGTTCGGCGCTGAGCGTCTTCGGCGTCGGCGTGCTCATCTACGTGGCCGGTGCCCTCGCCGCCGAGGTCCGGCCCTCGGCCACGCTGCTCGCGCTCGCGGTGCTGATGGCCGCGTGGATGGGGCTGATCGGGGTGAACGTCAAGGACTTCTCGGATGTGGCCGGGGACCGCGAGTCTCGCCCTTGGACGCTGGTGGCGCTGCTGCCCGAGGCCACCGTGCGCCGCATCGTGACGGGGACGGCCGTCGTTTTCGCGGCCGCAGCGATCACCGCCGCGTTCCTCCTGCCGCGGCTGGCGGTGGTGGCGGTGGTCCTGGTCGCCGGGGCCCTCGCGGTCGTGGTGACCACGCGCACAACCACTTTCGCCGATCCTCGTCACCGCAGCCGCCGCCCCTACTACGCGTTCATGCTCACCCAGTTGATCGCGAATCTGGTGCTGATCGCGCAGAACGGGCTCGTGCTGCTGCGCCGGTGAGCGGACTCCGCCGGGGTCTCAGTCCGGGGACAGGGCCAGGCGGAGGAAGGCGGTCGACTGGTCGCGGACTCGGAGTTGGGTGAGTCCGTCCGAGCCTGCTCGTAGCGCTGAGAGCAGGGCGGAGACCAGGACTGAGAGTAGGACTTCGCCGGCGATGTGCGGGTCGAGGCCGGGGTCGAGGTAGCCTGCGGTGATGCCGTGGCGGATGATGTCCACTGATTGTTCGGCGTAGCCGTGGGCGTTGTGCATGCAGCGCTGTAATACTCGGTCGTCGATGGCGGAGGCTTCCATCAGGAAGAAGTGGACCAGGCCGGGTTCGGTGGCTACCAGGTCGTAGAGGCGGTCGATGACGCGGGCGTAGCGGGCGCAGAAGGCGTCCATGGAGGTCGGGGGCTCGTCGCCCTCGGGGCCCAGGACCCGGTCGCGGAGTTGGGTGAAGCAGTGGTCGATGACGGCGTCGAGGATGTCGCGCTTGTTGGTGAAATAGTTGTAGAAGGTGCCGTGGCTGACCCCGGCGGCGGCCGCGATATCGTCCACGCCGATGCCGCGGAAACCCCGGGTCAGCACCAATTCGTAGGCCGCCGAGATCAATTCGCCGCGGCGGCGCTCGATGCGGGTCCGGCCGCCGGCGGGCGCAGCGTCTTCTCCACCAGGCTCAGCGCCACGCTCATGCTGCGCGCGCGGAGGGCCGGACTGCCCGCGCCCAGCAGTTCCCGCACGATCCACGGCCCGGCCATGGTGAAGATGGTGTGCCCCAGCACTTCCGGGTCGATGTCGGGACGGATCCAACCTTCCTCCATGCCACGTGTCAGTTCCCCCGTGATCAATGCGGACGTCATCGCCTCCAGACCGAAGAGCCGATGCGACAGTTCGGGATCGATGGCCCCCG
>NZ_JBSGBY010000615.1:4400-4892 GCF_053601505.1 Nocardia sp. NPDC004722 | reverse complement strand
GCCCGCATCCTCGCGCAGATACAACACCAGCGCGTCCTCGGCATCCGGCCTCCGCTCGGGCACCGCGCCGTCGAGGCGCACCAACTCCAGCTGCGCCGAGGCGTCCGGCAACCCGAACACGAACCCGCTGTACTCGGCATGATCGGCGAACTCGAACAACGGTGTCAGCCCGAGGATCTCGCGATAGAACACCGCGCACTCGGCCAACCGGTCACTGGCGCGCGCGAACCGCGCCGCCGTCAACGGCAACCCGACACGACCGGCCACCGGTCCGAAATCTGCCTCACCCACGACCAACTCCTCCTCACAGCCAACGACACCCGCCCTCCAGAATGCGCGAACCCCGCCCCTGCGGCCACGGGTTTACCGCACTTCGCACCCCGTCACGCCGACCGCCCCGATGACCGCCGCCTCCGACTTCCCGGCTCACGCGCCTGAAATGCGAACGCGCGAGCCCGAATCGGGCTCGCGCGCCTCAGCTCACGGATGGGT
>NZ_JBSGBY010000615.1:0-4390 GCF_053601505.1 Nocardia sp. NPDC004722 | reverse complement strand
GCCCGGCCTCCGGCCCTTTTATGCGCCCGGCGCCCCCCCGATGGGGGCCCCCGCGCCTCAGCTCACGGATGGGTGGGCTCTACAACTGGATGCCCAGCAGCGCGTCGACCGCGTCGCGGATCAGCCCCGGCGCGCTCGCGTCCGGGCCGCCGTAGGCCAGCGCCTGCTGCGCCCACGCGTCGATCGCCGCCAGCGCCTTCGGCGTGTCCAGATCGTCGGCCAGATGCCGCCGCAGCCGCGCCACGGTATCGGTGGCGTCGGGACCCGAAACCAGGGCCGTCGCCTCCCGCCAGCGCGCCAGCCGCGAAAGCGCCTGCCCCAGCACCGCATCCGACCATTCCCGATCGGCCCGGTAGTGCCCGGCGAACAACCCCAGCCGGATCGCGGCCGGATCGGTGCCCGCGCGGCGCAGCTTGGACACGAACACCAGATTGCCGCGCGACTTCGACATCTTCTCCCCGTCCAGGCCGATCAGCCCGGCATGCACGTAATGCCGTGCGAAGCGCCGCCCCTTGACCAGCGCTTCGGCATGCGCACAGGAGTATTCGTGATGCGGGTAGATCAGATCGCTGCCGCCGCCCTGCACATCGAACTCGGTGCCGATGCGGTTGAGCGCGATCGCGGCGCACTCGATGTGCCAGCCCGGCCGACCCGCCCCGAACGGCGCCGGCCACGACGGCTCACCCTCCCGCTCCGCCCGCCACAACAGGGCGTCGATCGGATCGCGCTTGCCCGGCCGCTCCGGGTCGCCGCCGCGTTCGGCGAACAGTCGCTCCATGGTCGCCCGGTCGTAGCCCGACTCGTAGCCGAACTGCTCGGTCGCGTCGTGACGGAAGTAGACATCCGGGAATTGCGGATCATCCACCACATACGCCGCCCCCGAGGCGAGCAGCTTGTCGACCAGCTCCACCACCTCGGCCACCGACTCGATCGCGCCGATGTAGTCGCGCGGCGGAATCACCCGCAACGCCGCCATGTCCTCACGGAACAGGTTGATCTCGCGGGTGCCCAGCTCGCGCCAGTCGATCCCGTCGCGTGCCGCGCGCTCGAAGAGCGGATCGTCGACATCGGTGGTGTTCTGCACGTAATGCACGTCGTGCCCGGCGTCGCGCCAGATCCGGTTGACCAGATCGAAACTCAGGTAGGTGGCCGCATGCCCGAGATGGGTGGCGTCATAGGGGGTGATGCCGCACACGTACATCGTCGCGGTCGCGCCGGGGGTCACCGGGCGCACCTGCTTGTCGGCGGTGTCGAACAGACGTAACGCTGGTCCGGATCCGGGGACGGTCGGGACAGCGGTATCGGACCAGGACTGCATGAATCGAGGTTAACGCCGAGATCGCAGTCCACCCGCGCCGCCCCCGCACCGGTGTGCCGCGCGACACGCTCACCGACCGGCCGACCTGCACCCTAGTCACCGTCACGGCCACGTCAACCCTTGCAATCACGAGGACGCGAACCCGGCCCTCACCAGCGCGTCAACCCGCCCGCACACCACCGCATCCGGCCCGCGATCAGCTCGCGACGCGGGAACTCAGAACGCGGGCCAGGGGATCGGGCGCGGACCGGTCGGCCCCGGCATCACCGGATGCTCGAGCAACGCCCGCCCGCGCGCCTCGAGCGCCGCGATCTCGGTGTCGGTGAGCAACTCCGCCAGCCGCTCACCCAGCTCCCCGGGCAGCGCCTTGACCAAAACCGTGATGTCGGTGAGCAATTCATCCGCGACCGCCTCCCCGGCCCACCCCCACAACACCGTGCGCAACTTCGGTTCGCTGTGCAGGCAGATCCCGTGATCGACCCCGTACACGCGCCCATCCACCCCAGCCAGAGCGTGCCCGCCCTTGCGGTCGGCATTGTTGATCAGCACATCCAGCACCGCCATCCGCCGCAGCGCCGCATCCTCGGCATGCACCAGCGACACCGGATGCCCCGCCGGATCCAACGCCCGCAACACCTCCCGATAACCGGGCGGCACCTCCCCGACCGGGCACAAATCCACCAGATCCGGGCCGTCCGCGTCCTCGATCACCTCGATCCAGCGCTGCACCATGCCCGGCCCGAAAGGCCCGTCGCGCAACACCGTTTCCGGGATCACCCCCCACCCCAGCGCCTCCGACACCAGATACGAGGCCACCTCACGCCCGGCGAGGGTGCCGTCGGGGAAATCCCACAGCGGCCGCTCCCCGCGCACCGGCTTGTACACCACCCGCAGCACCTCACCGGTGTCGTCGGGGTTTGTCTCGCACACCAACGTCGCGTTGCTGGCGGTGGTGACCTGCCCGATCACCGTCAGCTCGGCGGTGCGCAGCGGGTCGCTCACCGGTTCAGTCCTCGTCGTCGATCTCGGTGGTGGCCCCGAAGATGTCACCACGCTTGTAGCCGTTGGTACGCACACACATGTGCCCGACCGGAGACAACGGTTCCCCGCACAACGGGCACGGCGGCCGCCCCGCTGCGATCACCCGCGCCGACCGCAACGCGAACTCCCGCGCCTGCACCGGCGTCAAGAACACCCGCACCGCATCCGGCCCCTCCTCGGTGTCATCGAGCACCACCGACTCGTCGACCTCGGTCTCGGTGATCGCCAGCAACTCCACCACCACCGCGCCCGCGTCCGCGTCCCACCCCAAACCCATGGTCCCGACCCGGAATTCGGCATCGACCGGGGCCTGCAGCGGCGCGGTGTCGGCCACATCGGCGGCCTGCGGGGGCACCTCGGTGCCGAAACGGCGTTGCACCTCGTCCAGCAACAACCCCATCCGATCGGCCAGCACCTTCACCTGCTGCTTCTCCAGCAGCACACTGACCACCCGCGGCTCCTGCACGGCCTGCAGATAGAACGCGCGGTCGCCCGGCTCGCCGACGGTGCCGGCGACGAAACGATCGGGGGTGCGGAAGATATGGATTGCGCGGCCCATTGCACCTCCATTCGGTTCACTCACACTGATGAATCGGGGCGTTCCGCTACCCCATTATCCGTACTGTCGGTGGTACCCGTTTCACCGCCGGGCACCGGGCCCGAGCGCGATTCGCCGCCTGTTCGCGGTGAAATCGCCGCCAACCCCGACAGATCCGGGCCGGTGTCGTTGACCCGCCACACATACGGGGCGGTCGGGGTGTAGCGCACGACGCTGATCGACGCCGGTTCCACCACGATCCGCTGAAAGCCGTCGAGGTGAATACCGAACGCGTCGGCCAGCAGCGACTTGATGACATCGCCATGCGTGCACGCAATCCACAACACATCGCTACCATGCTTCGCCACGAATTGACGATCTCGTTCGCGGATAGCGGACACCGCGCGAAACTGGACCTGCGCCAAGGACTCTCCGGCGGGGAACGTCGCCGCCGAGGCGTGCCGCTGCACCACCTTCCACAGCGGCTCGCTCACCAGATCCGCCAGCGCCTTGCCGGTCCAGTCGCCATAGTCGACTTCCAGCAGCCGCTCATCGGGTTCGGGTTCCAAGCCCAGCTTGTCGGCCAGGGGAGCGACGGTGCGCTGACAGCGCAGCAGCGGCGAGCACACGATGTGCTCGATGGGCAGCGATCCGAGTCGTTGCACCAACCCTTGCGCTTGTTCGCGCCCACGCTCGGTCAGATCGACACCGGCGCTGCGCCCGGCCAGGGTGCGGGCAGTGTTCGACGTGGACACGCCGTGCCGCAACAGGATCACCGTCACCGGGACAGCCTACCGACTCAGGTCGCCGACACGACGCCGGTCGCCAGCAGCGCCATCACCGTCAACCCCAGCACGATGCGGTAGCCGACGAACCAGTCCAGGGAATGCCGTGCCACGAACTTCAACAACCACGCCACCGACGCGTAGCCGACCACGAACGACACGACCGTGGCCACCAGCAACTGCGGGCCCGACGCGTTGAGGCCCTCACCGGCGGGTTCGAACGCGTCCGGCAGACTGAACAACCCCGAGGCGACCACCGCGGGAATGGCCAGCAGGAACGAGAACCGCACCGCCGCCTCACGAGTCAGCCCGCAGAACAGGCCCGCCGAACTCGTCGCCCCCGAACGCGACACGCCCGGGATGAGCGCCAGGCACTGCGCCAGGCCCATGATGATCCCGTCGCGCGTGGTGAGCAGTTCGATCGGGCGGCGACGGCGTCCGTAAGTCTTGCCCGAGTAGTACTCCGCCGCCGCGATCACGAGCGCGAACACGATCAGCATGATCGAGATCAGCCACAGATTGCGTGCGCCGGTACGGATCTGGTCCTTGAGCAGCAAACCCAGCACCCCGATCGGGACGGTGGCGATGATCACATACCAGCCCACCCGATAGTCCAGCTCCCGCTGTGTGTCGGGGTCGGGGCCGTGCGCGAAACGCACGTCACGGTCGAGCACCGGCAGACGCGTGGTGGCCAGCTCGTGCAACGGC
>NZ_JBSGBY010000614.1:0-4898 GCF_053601505.1 Nocardia sp. NPDC004722 | reverse complement strand
GAACATGCGAACCCACGGTGGTGTGGTGCTTCTTGACCCCGTCGTAATTGACGAAAACGCTGGACGCTCCGACAATAGCACCATGGGTGCGCCTGACGGACCAGCATACGAACCGGGCGGTGCCGGTCGACGGGCCGGACGTCCTGATCCGCGGTGGGCTAACGACAAACGCGGCGGCCAATCCATCAGGTGTGTCGCGACGAATCAACCATGTATCGAGCGGCAAATCAACCGGCATGTCTGCGGCAAATCAACCAACACCGGTGCGGCAGATCAACCAGCCATGCAGCGGCAAATCAATCACGTACCGATGGAAAAATGGCTATGATCAGGCGTGAAGCACGCCACGGTCGATGATCCACGATGAATGGAGCGAATGGCCATGCAGACCCGACGCGGACCAGTCATTCCTCGACGTGCCGAAACGGCGGTTACCGAAGCGCTGGCTGATACGCGCGTCGTCCTCATCAATGGCGCGAGGCAGTGCGGCAAGAGCACCCTCGTTCACGTCGTGTCGAAGGGACGCGACGCCGAGTGGCGCGACCTCGACGTCACCCTGACCAGGCAGGCCGCGCTCAACGACCCGGACGGGTTCGTCGACTCGCCGAACCTGATGGTGGTGGACGAGATTCAGCGAGCACCCGACCTGTTGTTGGCGATCAAGGCGCAAGTGGACGCCGACGGCCGTCCAGGCCGGTACCTGCTGACCGGCTCCGCGCGCATACGCGGACTGCGGGCACTGCCGGACACCCTGGTCGGTCGCATGGAGACCATCGAGCTGTGGCCCTTTTCCCAAGGCGAGATCGACGGCACGCCTGATGCCTTCATCGACGCGGTCTTCACCCATCGGGACAAGTTGCGCCACGTCACTACCGTGCCGCGAGCGGCATACGCCGAGCGGATCGTCCGCGGTGGATTCCCGGAAGCCATTGCACGAAGTACTGACAAGCGGCGCAAGGCCTTCTTGGATTCCTATGTCGGCGACCTGATCTCGCGTGACATCCGCCAGCTCTCGGAGATCGAGCGCACCTCCGAGATGCGTGCACTCCTCCAACTGGTCGCCGCTCGCTCAGGTCAACTGCTCGCGAACACCTCGCTCAGCAGCGACCTCACACTCGGCGCCTCCACAGTGAAGCGCTACCTGACGCTGCTCGAAGAGGTCTACCTCATCAAACGCATCCCGGCATGGTCCAGAAATCTGAGCAACCGCGCGACGATGACCCCGAAGGTCGCATTCGTCGACTCCGGTATCGCAGCGAATCTTGTCGGTGCCGACGAGCGGAACATGTTGCGCCCCAACGGTCGATTCGGTCCGCTGCTGGAGGGGTTCGTACTCATGGAGCTCGCACGCCAGCGCACTTGGTCCGCTGAGGACGTCGAGATGTACCACTACCGCACCAGAGACGGGGTCGAAGTCGACGCCGTACTCGAGAACCGACGCGGCGAAGTAGTTGGCATTGAAGTCAAGGCCGCCTCCACAGTGGGCCCGGACGATTTCCGCCACCTCCGCCACCTCGCTGAACGTCTCGGCGACGACTTCCTCGCCGGCATCGTGCTCCACACCGGCCAACAAACACTTCCCTTCGGTCCAAAGATGCTCGCCATGCCGGTCAGCGCCCTCTGGGAAGTTCCGAGCCCCGAGCACTGATGCGAAGCTATTCGAACCAAGTTCCAAAGGTCCAGGTGCGGACGTCGTCTCAGGTGGAGTAGGCCGTTGTCTGCCTGGTTCTGTATCATCGCTGGTGGCCTTTGGCCCTCGGTAGGCAATAGCCGAGGTCGCCGCGTACCTTCCAGGCGGGTTCGTGGGACGTGAGCATGCGGGACATGCGATTTGCACCCCTTCGGCGTTGCCGTCAGCACGGCTGACGCGTCGTATGGCTGGGCCTGGACAGCTGGGAGACGCGCCATGTCGAAACGCTCTGGAGTTCGCAAGCCCGGCCAAATCCGCGCCGCCAACACCGATGAGCCAAAGTGGTTCGCGGAGAGGGCAATTCGAAACGTTGATCGAGGTGGCTCCGAAAAGAACTATGACCTCGGGTTTGACAGATGCCCTGCTGCTCAACGTCGTTTCCGGGCGATCATGGCGCTGTTCCTACTCAATACCGATGAGCCCCCGCTCGACGTTGTTGAAAGTCCCGCTCACAAGCTGGTCAGGCGCCAGAGTATCTCGCGCCTTCTGTGTTACACGATGACCTTTTCGCCGCAGTATGACGAGTTCATGATCTTGTCGGATATGCCGGATCACATCATCCAATCGGTCCGGATGCCGGGATTGCGGCGGAATTGTGTTGGTGACAACCAAGACTCGCTGTTATTGACACATGCGCCCACAGGAGCCCATGTTCGCTTCGTTCCGTGGGAGCAGTTTCACCCGTCTCACAGGCGAGATCTGAAGGTCTATCCTCTGCATTTCAACGATCTGCCAGCTGAAGCATCGCTGACAGAAAAGGAACAAGCAGCACTTGATGCGGTGCCTGAAATGCACCCGGACAGCGAACGGCTCCTCGCTGGTCTGGTTGCCAGGCTATGGGCCTCCAGTCAGCGTGAGGGGTGGACTGTTTCGGGTTTGACGTGGGATGCGTTGGGGCGCATGTTCGAATCCCCTAGTGCCGGGCCCGACTTCCATTTCCGATATCTGTGGGGATCGGGAACCGAGTGGATTCTCAGATGGGGAGGCCTGGCCTCGGTGCCGGCTGCCGACGTGGCACAGGCTCTCACGCATCGGAATATCGGCATCGAGGGGGCACACGTGGTTCACCACGGGTCGAACCGCTCGGAGGTGCGACTCGGCGACGCAGCGCTGGTCCTGGAGTGCAACTCGGCCAGGCGTGACGCTGCCAGGCATGGCGGTCGTCGATGAACCGTCGAAAGAACCTGTCGGACAACCACTCACACGTGAGTGATCCGTGCCGCCCAGCCAAAACCAAGCTGTCATCGATCGATGTTCGCCGCGCTAGTGCTGAGCCGAGGTCTTGGCTCGGACTACTCGACAACGTGTTGGTCGACCCATTCAGGTTCCGCCGAGCTGCCCTGCTGATCACGCTCCTGGGTACGCTCCTGCTCGGGTTAATGGTCGTAGCCGGTCCATCGGTCGGGACCGCGGTGGTGGGAGCGATCGGTTCTGTGGCCGCCTCCCGGTGCATCTTTCGTGACCATCGGACCCGAACATCACCCGGTAATAGTGGAGAGCAGTAGCGGTCGGCCGCCTGTATCGGGCGTGACGGCGATGAGTGCGTTCTGCAACGGAGTCGATCTGGATACCTTCACCGTCCAGGTGCAGCCCGGCCCGACCAGTTCCATGTAGCCCGGAAAGAACAATCGCCAACAACAATCGCCCGTGGTCTCTGTCGAGATCACGGGTGATCAGTGGTGGTGGACCTGATGGACCAGCATACGAACCGGGCGGTGCTGATCGACGGGCCGGACATCGCGATCCGGGCGGTGGGTTCCCGGCCGGGGCCGGTTGCCGGTGCCCGATGATCGCGACCGCTCCCCGGGTCCGATCGCAACGAATCACCTGTGGACCAACCGCCGACTCAATGACAACGCTCCAGCGAAGCAGCGGCTCCAGCATCGGCAAAAAGCGCACAACCATAGCGGCAGATCGCGCACACATGCTCCGGCAGACCGCGCACAGATTGTGCGGCTGCTGCTGGCGATCAAGGAGACCGTCGACGCCGATGGGCGCCCCGGCCGGTTCCTACTGACCGGTTCAGCGCACGTCATGGCGCTCCGCAGTGTTCCGGACGCCCTTCCCGGACGCATGGAGACAATCGAGCTCTGGCCGCTCTCCCAGGGCGAAATCGACGGAGCGCCCGACAGATTCATCGATTGCGCCTTCGAGCGCGGACCCCAGCTACGGCACGATGGGACCGAGAATCGCGATGACTACATCGAACGGATCGCACGCGGCGGCTTCCCCGAAGCCGTTGCACGAGAGGGCAAACGACGTTCCCGATTCTTCTCCTCCTACGTCGCCGACCTGATCAACCGAGACGTCATGCAACTGTCCGAGATCGAACGTTCCGCGGAGATGTTCACCCTGGCCAACCTCGTCGCGGCCAGATCCGGTCAACTTCTGGTGCCCGGCGCCCTCGGCAATGAACTCGGCCTGCCCAAAGACACCGTCGCCCGCTATCTTCGCCTCCTGGAAGAGGTTTTCCTGATCAAGCGCATCCCCGCTTGGTCACGAAACCTGACCACCCGGGCCGTCGCGACCTCCAAGGTGTTCATGGTCGATTCCGGAATCGCCACGTACTTGTGCGGTGCCGACCCACGCGCACTGCGGGCCGTGAACGGCCCGCTCGGGTCACTTCTGGAGGGCTTCGTAGCCGCCGAACTCGCCCGTCAGCTCACCTGGTCCGACCAGGAGGCCCGCATGTTCCACTACCGCACCCGTGACAACGTCGAGGTCGACATCATCCTCGAGAACAATCGACGCGAGGTGATCGCGATCGAGGTGAAAGCCGCCGCCACCGTCAAGGGCGAGGACTTCCGCGGCCTCCGCCACCTCGCAGACCGCCTGGGCGACGACCTCCTCGCCGGATACGTGCTCTACACCGGCACCGAAACCCTCCCCTTCGGACCGAAATTCCGCGCCCTGCCGGTCAGCACCCTGTGGAACGCACGCCCATGACCACCTCGAACGGTTCGTGTGCTGCCACGAAAACAGCAGGGCCGCAGGCTGTTGACCTGCGGCCCTACTATTCGGTGGAGCTAAGGGGACTCGAACCCCTGACCCCCACACTGCCAGTGTGGTGCGCTACCAGCTGCGCCATAGCCCCGGATGTTGCCGTTGGTTTTCCAAGGCGACTGGGAGAAGGTACACCATGGGGCCCGGGTGGGGGCAAATCGGCTGGTAGAGGGGGTGGGTGAAAGGGGGTGGGGGGTGGGGATTT
>NZ_JBSGBY010000613.1:0-4919 GCF_053601505.1 Nocardia sp. NPDC004722 | reverse complement strand
GGCCGCGAGGGCCCGCAGCGCCGCGTACGCGTCGCCGTCGCCGGCCGGCCACACCCCCGCTGTCTGCGTTGCTGGCGGCTGCTCGCGCCGGGGACCGCGCCCGCCCCCGCTGTCTGCGTTGCTGGCGGCTGCTCGCGCCGGGGGCCGCAGATCGAACCTGTCAACTCTGCGGATTCGCGGAGATTCCCGTCTGAATGAACGGATCCTGTTGTGCGCCAAACTGTTTGCTGGCGGAGAACTGACTACTACGGTTTGTCATCGACGTTGGTCGGCGGTAATTTACTGCACCGCTTGGGAATTCGTATTCTGCGCTTCGACGGTCAAAGGGGCGTCGTGTGATGACACAGCCACAAGTTCAAGTATTCGGTCCACTACAGGTCTTGTCAGGTGGACGCGCGGCCCGCATCGGCGCGTGGCGGCAAAGAGCGATACTCGGTCGATTGGTGCTCGCGGGCGGCAGAACGCTCGGCACCGACCGATTGATCGAGGATGTCTGGGAAGGGGATCCGCCGCCGCAGGCCCCCTCGGTGTTACAAGTACAAATTCACAATCTGCGGCGCGTACTGGAGCCCGCGCGAAGACCCCGCTCGCCCGCGCGCATTCTGGTCTCCGAGGGCAGCGGGTACGCGCTGCGTCTGGATTCCGGGAATGTCGACGCGTGGCGGTTCGAGGCGCTGCTTCGCCAATACGAGGAGCGCATGCGCGATCCCGCGGACCGGCCGAATCCGCGAGAGCGTCACCGAATGCTGGACGCGGCACTGGATTGCTGGCAGGGCGACGCATTCGAATCCTTCGCCAGCGCCTCGTGGGCGGCCGCGGAAGTGGCGCGACTGACCGACTTGCGTGCCACCGCGATCGAGATGCGCGCCCAAGCCGCGCTCGAACTCGATCGCGTCGGAGAAGTCGTGGCGGTATTGCGGCCCCAGGCCGAGGAATCCCCGGGGCGGGAAGAGAGCGCGCGCCTGCTGGCATTGGCGCAATACCGGATGGGCAGGCAGGTCGAGGCTTTGGCCACCGTGCGCCGGACCCGGGATTACTTGCGATCGGAATTCGGAATCGATCCGGGGGCGCGGCTGGCCGCGTTGGAATCGGCAATTCTGAAGCACAGTGTGGGCGCCGACGAGCTGCTCGAGCGTGTCGAATTACCGATAGCTGTCTCCGAAAATCCGTTGCGTGCGGCCGAGCTCGCGATCGCCGAGCCGAATATGGCCGGGGAGGAAGCATTTTCGGAGTCCTCGTTCTATCCGGGGCAGCGCGCGGCCATCCGAGCGGCCGCGACGGAGGCCCGGGCCGGGGACATGCGGGTGATCTGGCTGGTGGGCGAGGCGGGCACCGGCAAGACCTCGCTGGCGCGGGGCACGCTGGCGGAGTTGGCGGCGGACGGCTGGACGGTCGCCTACGGCCGGGCGTCGGAGATCGACGGCGCACCGGCGGCCTGGGCCTGGACGGAGGTGCTGGCCGACCTGGGCGGCGCGAACGACCCTGGGGGACGGTCGGATCCGTTCACCATAGTGCGGGGCGTGACCAGTCGCTGCCGTGAGCTGATCCGTCACACCCCCGTGGCCGTGGTGGTCGAGGACCTGCACCGCGCGGACGCGGGCACCCTGCAGGCGTTGCGGCAGCTGGTGAGCTGGTTGCAGCACACACCTGTACTCATTCTGGTGACCTCGCGCGGGCCGGAGGACTCGCCGGCGCTGCGGGCCACCCGCGCGGCCCTGGCCGACCGGCTGACCGCACAACTGGAACTGACGGGACTGGATGTGGCCGGTACCCGCAAGATCGCGCAGGACGCCGGCCTGCTGGCACTGGACGCGGAGGCGCTGAGCACCCTGCACAGCCGCACCCGCGGCAATCCGTTCTTCGTGCGGGAGATGTCCAAACTCATGGTGGCGCAAAGTGATTCGAAGGCCATGCCGGAGAGCGTGCGGGCCGTGCCGGAGAGCGTGCGGGCCGTGCTGGGCGAGCGGATCGCCGGCCTGTCGGGGGCGGCGCGGACCGTATTGCAGTACATCGCGGTATGGGGCCGGGCGGTGGATGTCGAGATCCTGGCCGCGCTGTCCGGGATCGCCGAGGACGATCTGATCGATCGGGTCGACGCCGTGGTGGCCGCGGGACTGGCCGGATTCGACGCGTGGGGGCGGGTCGAGTTCTCCCACATCCTCATCCGTGACACCGTCTACGACGCCATCCCCACCCTGCGCCGCTGCCGGATGCACTGGGACGCGGTGGAATTCCTCGAGCAGCACGGCGGCGGCACGATCGGGGGCTGTGATCGGGAACTGCTGGCGTTCCACGCGGCGCGCGGGGCGGGGCGCGCGACCGCCGCCCGCGCACTGGTCCACGTGGTGGCCGCGGCGCGGCGCTGCGGGCGGCGGGGGCTGCGCGCGGACGCGGTCGGCCTGTGGCGCTCCATCGTGATGCTGCACGAGCTCGCCGGGCACACCACGGCCTCCGCGGCGCGGCCGGATCGGCTGGAGTTGCTCGACGCGCTCTGCGAACTGACCGGCGCGCTGGCCTACGACGGCCGGACCCTGGCGGCGCGCGCGGTGCGCGAACGCGCCGTCGAACTCGCGATGGAACTGGGTGGCGACGATCTGCTCGTATGCGCGCTCACCTGCTGGGACGCGCCCGCGATCTGGAGTGTGCGGGACTGGACCGCCACCGACCGGCGCGTGCGCGACGCGCTCGAGGCCGCGCTCGGCAGGACCGAGTCGGGGGAGTTGCGCGCCCGGCTGCTGATCGCCGCGGTCTACGAATCGGAGTCCGACGGCGACGTCACCAGGATGTACGAACGGGCCTGCGCCGCAGTCGATCTGGCGCACGCCGCGGGCGACGTCGAGCTGGTGTGCGCGGCGCTGAACGCGGTCGCGTACACCATCACCGGTCCGGCCGCGCTGGACCGCTGGCGGCACACCGCCGGTGAGCTGCTGCGGGCCGCCACCCGCGCCGGTCTGTCCGACTATGTCGCCCTCGGGCACTATCTGCACTTCCGGGCCGCCTGCCGCGACAGCGACCTGCGGGCGGCCGGGCATCACGCGGCCGAAGCGCTCGACGGCGCGGCCGACGGCCAGTTGCGGCCGCTGCTGGACATCCTGCTCTCGTTCGCGGCCGTGCTCGAGGTGCTGCGCGGGGATCTGGACGCCGCCGAGGCGGGCTACCGGTTGTTCGACGCCCGCATGCGCCAGGCGGGGGTCGCCAACGCGGAAGTGGTGGCGCTGGTGGGCCCGCTGACGCTGGCCTGGGCACGCGGGGACCTCTCGGTGCTGCGCGAAGATATTGCGGCACTGTTCGATTCGGACCCGGGGAGGTGGGGGCAGCTGTACACGCTGGCGCTGCTGCACGCCGGCGAGGCCGAGCAGGCGCAGTCGCTGTTCGAACGGCACACGGAGATCCGCCGCGACTTCTACTGGCAGCTGATGACGGTGCTGCGCGCGTACGCCGCGATCGCGCTCGGCGATCTCGAGGTGGCGGGTGAGCTGCTGACGGTGCTGCGGCCCTACGGCGGCACGCTCGTCGGGTTCGACAGTGGCGCACTGTATCTCGGACCGATGGATGCGCTGCTGGCGGAGCTGGCCGAGCTGTGCGGGGATGCGGAGGCGGCACGCTCGCATCGTGTCGCGGCCGAGAATCTGCTGCGGCGGGTGCGCTCGGACATCGACGCCCTGGATCTGCGCATGGAATTGCGGCAGCCGCCGGAGCCCGGCCGGTGCCGCGGCGAGAAAATCGATTGCGGGTGAACGGCGCCGCCCGGCAACATGTCGGGCATGTTCGCGCAGCCCATCGCTACTCACCCCGCAGTCGCGGGTGCGATGGCCGCTGCCCTGACCGGCTCTTTCGATGCCCTGACCGGTGCGGCCGCAGCTCTGGCTGCCGCATTCGACGGCGCACGACGCTGACCTTCTCCGGGACGTCCCGGACCTCAGACGGGGAAGGTCGGCTCGCTGCTGAGGTCCCTCGACATCGCAACTCCCGGTTGGAGATTCATCATGGCCAAGCAGGCCTACGTCCGCACCAAGCCGCACGTCAACATCGGCACCATGGGTCACGTCGACCACGGCAAGACCACCCTCACCGCCGCCATCACCAAGGTGCTCGCCGAGCGCGGCGGGCTCGCCTTCGTCCCGTTCGATCGCATCGACCGCGCGCCGGAGGAGATCGAGCGCGGCATCACCATCAATATCGCCCACGTCGAATACGAAACGGCCACAAGGCATTACGCGCACGTGGACATGCCCGGTCACGCCGACTTCGTGAAGAACATGATCACCGGCGCGGCGCAGCTCGACGGGGCGATCCTGGTGGTGTCCGCCGACGACGGCGTCATGCCGCAGACCGGTGAGCACGTGCTGCTGGCCAAGCAGGTGGGTGTCGAGCACATCGTGGTCGCGCTCAACAAGGCCGACGTCGCCGACGGCGAGCTGCTGGAGTTGATCGAGCTCGAGGTGCGAGAGCTGCTGTCCGCCAACGGATACGACGGCGACGGCGCTCCCGTGATCCCGGTCTCCGGGCTGCGCGCGCTGCAGGGCGACGAGCACTGGGCCGGGCAGCTGCTGCGGCTGCTCGACGCGGTGGACGAGTACGTGCCGATGCCGGTGCGCTACACCGACGCGCCGTTCCTCATGCCGGTGGAGAACGTGCTCACCATCACCGGACGCGGCACGGTCGTGACCGGAGCGGTGGAACGCGGGCGCATCCGCGCGGGCGAGCGGGTGTCGGTGCTCGGCTTCGGCGGCCAGTTCGAGGCCGTGGTCACCAGCGTCGAAACCTTCGGCCGGACCATGGAATCCGCGGAGGCCGGGGACAATGTGGCGCTGCTGCTGCGCGGTGTGCAGCGCGGTCAGGTGGCGCGCGGGCAGGTGGTCGCGGCGGTGGTCCGCGTACGCTTCGAGATCGAGGGTATCGATCTCGAGCACCGGCAC
>NZ_JBSGBY010000612.1:0-4919 GCF_053601505.1 Nocardia sp. NPDC004722 | reverse complement strand
GCGTCTGGCGTTGATCGCGCGCGACAAGGGCTGCACCCGTCCGGGTTGTGATGCGCCCGCGTCGATGTGCGCGGTGCACCACATCACCGACTGGGTCGACGGCGGGCCGACCGATCTGGCGAATCTTGCTTTGGCGTGCGATCACTGCCACGCCCTGGTCAACGATTCGGTCGATGGCTGGAAGACCGTGGTTATGGGCAAGGATTCGGAGTTCGCGGGGCGCTGTGGGTGGATCGCCCCCAAGCACGTCGATCCGACCGGCACGCCGAAGGTCAACGAGCGTCATCACCTGGGCACCGTGGTTGCCGCCGCGGCGGAGGCTAGCTGCCAGCAGTGGGGTTCACGGGTGGCGTGAGCCCGGGCGGCTCGTGCACCGCCGGTCTGCCGGCGTTTCCGTAAACGCGGCTGCGCCGCCAACCGTGTGCCCTCGGCAACCGCTCATCGCGTTCTTGTTCTTTGACAATTCCACAGAGACGATGAACTTCGCGGTCAGTGAGGTGGCTGGGACCGCCGGTAGGCGAGCCCAACCCAGCCACCTTCTCACTCCTCCTCCAGGCCATCTTTTGTCTTTCGTTCTTTGGCTTTTCATCCCCCGAACGGGGGACCCTCCGTCCCGCGCACGCGTGATGACGCCCCGCCCCCCACTCCCCTACGCTCCCTCACGAATCGACATTTCGGATACGAGGAGCCCTATTGTTCGGCAGACGCGGATTTCTCACAGGAGCAGCTGTATCGGTCACCGCGGCAGTCGCGACCACCGCATCCGGACCGGCCACCAAGGCGAGGGCCGACGTCAATCCCGACCAGCCGAACATCCTCGTGGTGATCGTCGACGAGATGCGGGCACCAACTTGGTTCCCGGACCAGCAAACGCTGGATCAGCTACTCCCGAACCTGGCGAGAATCCGACGGGGCAGCGTCTCGTTCGACCAGCATTACACGGCCGCGAACGACTGCACAGCCTCACGAGGCGCGCTGGTGACGGGCCTCTACAGCCATCAGACCGGCTGCATGGTGGTCTCGGAATCCACGTTGTCCCCGAGGTTCCCGACCTGGGGTTCGATGCTCCGCGAGCACGGCTATGAGACAACCTGGTGGGGCAAGTGGCATTTGGGCCACTACCCGGACCGCACCCCGGGCGCACTCGAGGCTTACGGGTTCGGGGGCGGTACCTACCCGTCCCCCAATGGCGCTCCGGGCCAGGGTTTGCAGGCCGATCCGAAGATCGTCGACGATTTCGTGGACTGGTTCGACCACGACTCCGGCGGATCACCATGGTGCACCACGGTTTCCCTGGTCAACCCGCACGATATCCAGTACTGGCCGCGCTGGACCCGCCGCGATCAAGCGAACCTCGACATCCCGAAGTGGATGGACCAGTTGCCGGGCAATTTCGAATCGCTGCAACAGCTTTCCGCCAAGCCCCGACTACAAATGGCGTTGGTGCAGGCGTCGGTGGTGGCGTTCGGGCTCGCGCCCTATGGAACGCCGGAGGCCACCCAGGCCTGGATCGATATGCGCAACCTGTACCTGTGGCTGCAGCAGCAGGTCGACACACAGATCGGCCGGGTCCTCGACACCCTGTACTCGCGGCCGGATGTCGCGGCCAATACGGTCATCGTATTCACTTCGGATCATGGTGATTACGCCGGATCGCACGGGCTGCACGGTAAGGGCGGCGGCGCGTATGACGAGGCGGTGCGAGTGCCGCTGTATGTGCACGACCCGCGCGGATACCTGAGCCCGACCGATTCCACCAGCACCCGAACGCAACTCACCTCCAGTGTCGATCTCGCGCCGCTGCTGTTGACGATCGCCACCGGGAACTCTGACTGGCGGGCGCAGGATCGGTACCAGCATCTGCAGGGCCGGTTGGATCTGACGGCGTTGTGTCGCAACGCTTCCGCCGCCGGTCGCCCGTGGATCGCGCACACCACCGACGAGTCGACCATCGAGGAGGCGGCGATCATGTTCGATCACAATGCCCCGGGTCACGTGGCCATGGTGCGGACGGCGGAGGCGAAGTTCGCGTCGTACTCCAAGTGGGTGGACGGGCGCATTCAGATCGACGGCTCGGCGGAGCAGGAATTCGAACTCTACGACTACTCCACCGAGAACGGACGCCTCGAACTCGACAATCAGGCGGCGACCGGAAACCCACTGCGCGCCACCATGGAACCGCTGCTGGCCCAGGCGATCGACACCGAGATCCAGCAGCCGCTACCGGCCTACCTGAAGGATGCCCAGGAGCAAGGCGTCGACGACTACCTGCAATCGCAGCGCAGTCTCGCGGCCAAGGCCGAGCGCCTGGGCAGTTTCCTGGAGGACTTCCTCACGCCGAAGTGAGGAACTCGCGCAGCGTGATCGGCGGGCGGCCGGTGTAGCGCTCGATGGATTCGGTGACCCGGAACAGTTCGTGGCCGGAACCGATGGCGGCGAACATGGTCCACAGGTGGGTCAGGTGTTCCACGGTCACTTCGTCGCGGTAGACCGTCATGGCCCACTCGGACCATACGGCGGGGTCGACGTTTCGGTAAGGGACGCCGAATGATTCGGCGGCCTCGCCGACGGTCATGATCTCACCGGCCAGCCACAGCACCGGATCGACCGGGCCTTCGGTGCGCAACACGCCCGCGCCGACACCGGCGACATCCGCGCCCGCGATCAAGGGGAGGACGGTATCGGGCGAGCCCAGCGGCAGGGCCAGCTCGTCGCGGTCACCGATGGCGACCTTCAGGTTCTCGTAGAACACCGCCGCGCGCAGATGCACGGCGCCGATCCCGGCATTGTCGAGGACCTGTTCGGCCACCCAGTGCCGCCGCATGTGCGGGGTGCCCGCCTGCGGATCGGAGCCGAGCTGTGAGGTCGCGACCACCCTCTGCAGGCCGCTCTGCTTGCCGACGGCAGCGAAAACCGCGGCGGCATCGATCATTCCGGCAGTCACCGGGTAGGTGAAGTAGGCCCGCGTGACGCCTTGCAGGGCCGGGCTCACCGAGGTGATCTCACGCAGGTCACCGGCCACCACCTCGGCACCGAGATCCTTCAGCTCGGCGGCGCGGCCGTCGTCGCGGTGCACGAAGGCACGCACCGGCAGCCCGGTGCGCAATAGAGATTCGGCGACCAGTCGCCCGGTCCCGCCTTGGCTGCCACCGGCCGCGCCGGTGACGAGGATCGGTCCTCTCACTGTGCTTGTCATATCGTGCCCGCTCCTCACGCTTTTTCCGGCAGCCGCAGGTCGAAGACCCCGCGCTCGGCGAGGCCGGTCAGGAAGTCCACGGCGTCGAAAGCCTCGGCGGGACTGGCGACTCCGCTCTTGGCGGTGCCCTCGGCAAGCCGGACGGCCGCCTCGACCGAGGCGAGTGCCGCGACCGACCACAGGTCGCGCCCACTCAGGGTTCCGGCGGTGGATCCGGATCCGGCCAGCACCTGCGCGGCGATCATGAATTGGCTCGCGGACCGCTCTGCGGGATCGACATGCTCACTCGCGAATGCTTGCTCCTCGGCGAAAGTGTGGGAAGTCAGCTGTGCCTCCACGGCTTTCGTCCGGGTGTGGCGCGGCACCGTCACCGCCTCCGGGAACGGCACCGGCGCGATCATGGGCCGGGGCCCCACCGGCGGCGGGAAGGCGAAGATGGCCTGGCGGGGCTCCACGAACCCGAACCGCGGCTGCCCGTCCTCGTACCCGATCCGGTCGGTGTCGGCGAACAACAATCGCGCCGTCTCCACCGCGCCGTGGGTCATCATCCAGTTGGTGACGTGGTAGGCGACAGTGATCCGGTCGATATCGGCGACATCCCGGGCGACCGCACCCGCGAGCAGATCACCCAGTCCCCCATAGAAACTCACGCTGGGCAGCATGGTGATCCCGGCGCGCTGGGCGGGCTGCTGGAACTCGTCGAACAGCCGCTTCACGTGATGCACCTCCACCGCGTGATCGACGTAGTGAGCTCCGCCCGCCAAGGCCGCGGAGGCGACGGGCAGCCCGGTGGTGGCGAACGGGCCCGCACAGTGGATGAGCACGTCGGCGGCCTCGGCCAGCTCGCGCAGCGCACCGGGATCGTCCAGGGCGGCGGGCATGATCCGCGAATATCCCAGCGCGGCAAGCGCGTCCGGATCCCGGCCGGACACCACCACCTCCTGCCCGCGCGCGGTGAGATCGGCGGCAACGAGACGACCGGTGTGACCGGTGGCCCCGTAGATGGCGAAAACGGTCATGAGAGATCAACTTCTTCGACTCGACGGACAATTCGAACGTCTGTTCAAGAAGATAGACTCGCCGACCGACCGAAACTCATCGCCGAATGATCATGAACGCGTGTTTATTTCCGCAACCGGACCGGCAACCGCTTCAGGGCGTGGATGATCGCATTGGGGTGCCAGCGCAGTTCGGACTCATCGACGGCCAGGTCGATATCCGGGTAGTGGTGTAGCAGGGTGGTGAACGCGATGGTGGCCTCGAGACGAGCCAGGGGTGCGCCGACGCAGTAGTGGATGCCGTGGCCGAAGCCGAGGTGGGCGGCGTGGTCGGGCGTGGGGGCGAAGGCGTGCGGGTCGGGGAAGCGCTGCGGGTCGCGGTTGCCCGCGGCGAGGCCCACCAGCACCATCTCCCCCGCGGGGATCACCGTGTCGCCCACCGTGATCGGCTCGGCGGTGAAGCGCACCGTGGCCATGTTGACCGGGCCGTCGAAGCGCAACAGCTCCTCGACGGCGGCGGGGATCAGCGCCGGATCCTCGACCAGACGATCCAGCCGGGACCGCTCGTGCAACAGGGTCAGCACGCCGTTGCCGATCAGGTTCACCGTGGTTTCGTGCCCCGCGATCAGCAGCAGCAAGGCCATGCCGACGAGCTCACCCTCGTCCAGGTCGGCATCATCGCCGACCAGGGCCGACAGCATGTCCTCACCCGGTTCGAGTCGTTT
>NZ_JBSGBY010000611.1:0-4920 GCF_053601505.1 Nocardia sp. NPDC004722 | reverse complement strand
TTCATCGCCGGAAACCTGCTGTCCGCCCTCGCCCCGGTCTTCGGCGTCATGCTGCTGGGCCGGGTGGTGCCGTCCTATTACTTCCTGGACGGGCCGAGTATCAACTCGGCGACCATGATCGGCACCGAACAGCCCATTCAGCACGGCCAGGACGCCACGGCTTCCTGGACTCCCACCACCAGCGGCGCCCACACCCTGTGGTGGCGCGGCATCCAGACCGGCGGTGGTGGCTTCATCGGTCCGCAGACGGTCACCGTCGTCGACCAGGCCCCGGCCGGGCAGAGCTGCACGCCGAACACGGGGGGCGGCACCGGCAGCGCGGATTCCCTGCCGGTCATCGGCCCGCTGTTGCGCAGCCTGGGGCTCTGACCCGATTCCGCTGCGCCGCAACAGCATGCGGGAGGTCAGGCGAGGTCGCCTGGCCTCCCGCATGTCATCTCCGAAAAGGGCTCAGCCCTTGATGAAGTCGAGGATGTCCGCGTTCACCTGGGCGTAGTGGCTCTGATACAGGCCGTGTCCGGCGTCGAAATACTCCTTCAGCACGGCGTTGGGAGCGATGTCGACGGTGCGGCGGCTGGACAGGTCGATCGGGATCGACTGGTCCTGCACGCCGTGCAGCAGCAGGATCGGCACCGCCAGCTCGGCGAGTTCGGCTCGAGAGTCGGTGTAGGCAGTTTCGCGCTGCACCTCGATGGTGGCGACGATCGAGGTCGTCAAAAGGCGCCGAATCTCGTTCTCGATGGTGGCCGGTGTGACCCGAGTGCCCATGTGGGTGGCGTAGTAGCCCTGCGAGAGGTCGGTGAACCACCGTGCGCGATCGGTTTTCAGATCGGTGAGGGTGGCCTCGATCAGCTCGTCCGGAACGCCGATCGGGTTGTCCTCGGTCTGGCGCAGGAACGGAAGGGTGGCCCCCAGCAATGCGATGCGCGTGACCCGGTCCGCGCCGTGGCGGGACAGATAGCGCACCACCTCGGCGCTGCCGCCGGAATGCGCGACCACGATCGCGTCCCGCAGGTTCAAGTGCTCGAAGAGCCCTCCGAGATCGTCGGCGCGGGTGTCGGTGTCGTAGCCGCTTGATGGGCGGTCCGAACGACCGTGGCCGCGGCGGTCGAGCAGCACGCACCGGTAGCCGTGGTCGAGGAAGAACGGAACCTGACGCTCCCACTGATCACAGGGCAGTGCCCAGCCGGAGACGAACACGATGGGCGTGCCGGTGCCGTAGTCCTCGTAGGCGAGAGTGGTGCCGTCGGTGGGGGTTTGGAATGTCGGCATGTCTACTCCTGCGCTGTTCGGCCTCGCGTGACCGGGTTGGCCACGGCGGGGCACTATCCGCCAGGCCGCTGGCAAGAAGCTGGCAGGACTATTCCAGCGTCCGGCCGTCAGGAGTTGGGGTTGATCCTGGCGCGGGCGTCGGCCCAGGAGAGCGGGAGGTCGGCGGGCGTCGCGGTGGAGTCGGCGAAGTGCGGGTTGCCGAGGCGACCGGCCATGTCCTTCAACATCTCCGCGTGCGTGCCGCTGTGCACGAACACCTCCATGGCCTCCGCGGACGACCAGGCCGAGAGGGTCCAGAAGGTCTTGGTGAACGGTTTGGCGTCCATCGTGTATCCGGCGCAGCCCGGGGCTGACTTCAACTGGGTGCGGATCCTGATGGTCCAGCGCAGGAATCGAGGGATATCCCGGAAGCGATTCAGCGGCAGGTTGGTGGTCAGCACGTGCAGTTGAACTCCGGCTGCGGGTTTGTAGACTCCGGCGGACCAGGGCAGGGCGGGCATTGACGGCCCCTTCCGAATCGGCGGTCAGGACGGCCGCGGGGTGAGCTCCAGATACACGGTCTCCTCCGGCACACCGCCGAAGAACAATCGGTCGTACAGACGGGGTACCAGCCGGTAGATCGAATTGCGGGCCTGCTCCGCGTGCGGCCATTCGGACTCGTCCAGAATGCGTGCCGTGGCGCGCACAGCCGGACCGAGCGGTCTCCCCCGGATATTGCAGGGCGCGATCAACGCGTCGGGATTGTTGCGAATCCGCTTGACCTTCCCCGACTTCCGCTCGGTGAAGATGTAGGCGTTCCCCGCGCCGTCGAGGCCGAACCAGACCGGCGACGGCATCGGCTCGCCACTGCGCCGGAACGTCACCAGCACCGCATGCCGATGGCCGCGCAATGCTGCGAAATCCCCTGCCGTAGCGGTCGATTCATCGATCGAGAACGCTTCGCGATCACGCAGTCGGTCGTAGACCAGGTTCATCGAGGTGCCGAACTTCGCCAGGACGTTCGCGAGAACCATCCTGCTGAATTTACCACTCGGCCACGCGAACCGGTCGAGCTCGGCGGAATCACACCACGGTGCTACGGCCTCTCATACCGCGGTATTACCTCGATCGAGAATCCGGTCGATAGCTTCGAATCGTTCTCCCCCGCACCGATTTCCGGGTGACGGTGGCCTTGCCGACTCAGTGCTCAGGAAGATTTCATGACGACATCCGCTGTGGTTCCCGAGCCGTCCCCGCCGTCTTCGAGACGCGGCGACGGTGATTACGCGCGATTGCTGCGCCGGATCTCCGAGGCGGGACTGATGCAGCGGCGGCCACGCTATTACGCGATCCGGCTGGGCGCGGTCGGATTCGCGTTCGCGGGCGGCTGGGCGGCCCTCGTACTCGTCGGCGATTCGTGGTGGACGCTCGCGGTCGCCGCGTTCATGGCCGTGACCTTCGCCCAGGTCGCGCTCGTCATGCACGATGTGGCGCATCGCCAGGTCTTTCGGACCCGGCGCGCGACGGAGATCCTCGGCCGGGTGGCCGGCAACGTGGGCATCGGTTTGGCGTACGGCTGGTGGCAGGACAAGCACACCCGCCATCACGCCAACCCCAACCACGAGGAACTCGATCCCGATGTCGCGCCCGACATCCTGGTCTGGTCGCAGCGGCAGGCCCGGGGCAGCCGCGGCGCGGCGCGAATCATCGGGCGCGCGCAGGCTTTCCTGTTCTTTCCGCTGCTGCTGTTGGAGGGCCTCAACCTGCATATCGCCGGATTCCGGGCGCTCGGCCGCCGCTCCCTCAAGCACCGCGGACTCGAGGGCGCGCTGCTCGTCGTTCACGTGATCGCCTATGCGACAGCGCTGCTGGTGGTCCTGCCCCCGGACAAGGCCCTCGCGTTCGCTGCGGTCCATCAAGCCCTGTTCGGTCTGTACATGGGCTGCATCTTCGCCCCGAACCACAAGGGCATGCCGACCCTGACCGGCGACGACCGCCCCGACTACCTCCGCCGCCAGGTACTGACCTCCCGCAATGTGCGCGGCGGCGCCTGCACCGACCTGGCGCTCGGCGGACTCAACTACCAGATCGAGCACCACCTGTTCCCGAGCATGCCGACCCCGAACCTGCGCCGAGCCCAAGTGATCGTGCGTGCCTACTGCGCCGAAATCGGTGTCCCCTACCACGAGACAGGGCTCCTCACCTCCTACCGAGAAGCATTGCGCCACCTGCATCATGTCGGCGAACCCCTGCGCGGCGCGGCCTGACCCGTCGGCTCGTGGCGAAGGCGCGGGGGCGGGAGGACACTGAGGCAGAGGGGGCGAGTTTCTTCTCCAGGAGTGATGCGATGGCAGCCGACAACCCGTTCGGGATCGATCCGGAGGAATTCGAGCGCGCATTGCGGGACGCGGGAATCGAATTCCGTGATCTGCTCGGCAAGGCGGGTGAGTATCTCGACCGCGCGAGCGTGGGCACGCTGGCGTCGCTGCTCGGCCAATTCGCCCAACCCGAGCGCACCCGCCCGCCGAAATCCGAGGGCGCGACCGCCGGTGAGACCGGCAGCGGCGTCTGGGTCATCTACAGCACCGACGCCGCCGGCGCGGCCTGGGTCGAGCAGGTCTTCCCCACCGAACTCGAGGCGCTACGCGCCCACAGCGACAACACCGACGAACGCCGCCGCGTCCGCTTCCTGCCCTACGGCGTCCCCGTCACCGCCCTCGATCTGGGCTGAAACCGTTTATCGCGGAACGGCTATCGCCGTGGCGTCGTTCGGAGACGAACCTCGAGGGCGTCGAGGACCTCGACGTAGGCGGCGGGTACGTCGATGCACATCATCGAGCCGTCGCCGGTTCCCTCGAAGCTGAAGGTGAAGAACGAACAGCACTCGGTTTCGCGGGCTGCCAGCTCCCGTCCCCGGGATTCGGCTCCGGTGTCGATGATCAGCTCCAGCCGGGTGCGGTCCGGTCGTTCGACTCCCCGCACCGCCTCCGCGAAGAACCGATCGAACTCCGCCACCCGCAGCGGTTGGTCGGCGGTCGGCAATGTGCAGGCGTCCGGAACCCACTCGACAGGTCCCTCGGTGATTTCCATTAGCCCACGGTAGGCCGGTTCCACGTCGCGTTGGGCTCGCTCCACCTCGTCCCGCCAGTCCGACTCCCCGAACCAGCGGTCCGTTCCGGGACCAGCGATCTCCGCGTGCTGGAAGTCGCGGACCGGGTCACCATGACGCCACTGCGCGGTCGACGAGCTCGGCATCGACGTCTGGATAGTGAGTTGTGCTGGGAACGAATGGTTTCTGGACTTCGACCTTCAAGGCAGCCGTCGCGACCAGCAGGGTTTGTTGCCAGGTCCCGCAATCGTCGATACGGGCACCGAGTTCGCTGCCGCAGTGGGCGCACACGAATTCCCACACCATGCCACCATCGGCCAATGGCTCCGGTCGCGCAACCGACTTCGCGATGAGGATCTAGTGTGAGGGCGAGCAGCCGTGTTCGGCCCGAACACCTTGGAGGACTCACGAATCTCGCAGCGCGTTCGATGCCCGCCTCGGGCGGTGGCCGGTGAGCGGCGGCGGATTCGCGCTCGCGCTCACCGTCTTCCTGGCCTGCGCTGTGGAGGCGGTCGAGGCGTTGTCCATTGTGCTGGCTGCGGGAACCACGCGGGGGTGGC
>NZ_JBSGBY010000610.1:0-4922 GCF_053601505.1 Nocardia sp. NPDC004722 | reverse complement strand
CGGTAGCGAAGGCATTTCGCCGCCGTTGGCACGCAACAGCCGCACCCAGGTCCGCACCGGGGCGGAGTCCGGCCGCCGTCACCTTGGGTACGCCGGGCGGCACCGGAACCCCGAGCCCCGGTGCACCCGCGAGCAGCGTCCCGCTGGGGCCGGGAGCGAGTGCCGACAGCGCCGTGCCGCTGGGCGCGGGCAGTCCCTTCGCGACGCCGACGGTGAACACGCAGCCCGCCTGCCCGCTGGGCTGGCCCGCGCCGAAGCAGCAGGGCGGCTTGGCTTCGCTGATCGGACTGGCTCCCCTGGCCGGACCGTTCTCCTCGGAGGCGTTCGCACTGGGCTCGGTGTATCAGCCGATCCTGCAACTCGCAGGTCCCGTGCTCGCGCAGATCGCCCCGGTGATCACGCGGTACCAGCCGCTGATCGACCCGCTGATCGCGCAGGTCCAGGGCGTGGAAGCAGTTGTGTTGCAGGCGATCCTGCCCTACTACGGCCCGTATCGCAGTCAGCTCATCGCGGCCGAGGGCGACTTCGCCAAGGCCATCGCACCGGCGCTGAACTCCGTGTACAACAGCGAAATCGCCTCCTGCTTCGTCGCCTGGCAGGGGCAGATCATCGGTCAGGCGCAGGGCGGGCGCATCACCGTCGCGTCCCTGGCGCATCCGGGAACAGTGGTCGAACTGGGTCCGGAGAACCGAGACGCCCCGGTACCGCCTGGGCGGTTTGATTCGAGCGGATAATCCGTTGCGCTACAAGATATTTCGACTCGAACCGACAACGCGACAAACGTCGCGGGAGGACCATGGAGATGGGAGCCGCGAAGATACAAGGAGGACTGGAGATGGCGCTGCCGACCTCGGGAGAACTCGCTCCCATCGTGGCCTGGTCCGGGCAACATCAGGGACAGACCGTCGATAGCAACCACAGTTACGCCACTACGCAGTGCGATGATTCGCAGACCCTCTTCGTGAGCGGTCACCTGTTCCGGACGAATATGCCCGGACAGCAGTTCCACGTCTATTTCAAGGTGGATGGCAACGCCCCGGTTCCGACGCCGAGCACCTTCACCACCAGCCCGGACGGAACAGGGGATTTCGCCTTCTCGATCGAGGGGTTGACGTCGGGCACCCACGCCGTGTCCGTCGAAATCAACCACGTCACCGACAATTTGACCTATTTCATGGATGCCAGTACCGCCACCGGCGGCAAGGGCATTCCCTTCACCTCCCCGTAGCCGGGCACGGCCCGGGGTTTCCTAGACGGGGAGCAGGCGGCCGACGACGGCGGTGAGCTGACGCGCGGAACGGCATTCGTGCATCTCGATGATGTCGGCGTAGCGGTCGGCGGCGGAATCGCCGGTGCCCCACATCTTCTCGGCCTCGGGGTTGAGCCAGTAGGCGTGCTTGGCGGTGTCGACCAACTGCCGCAGGGTCTTCAGGGCCGGGTCGCGGTAGTTGGTGCGGGCATCGCCGAGGATGAGCAGGGAGGTACGACTGGTGACGGCATCGGGGAACTTCTCCGCCAGGCCCTCCAGGGCCGAACCATAGTCGGAGTGACCCTCGATGCCGACCACCTTCGACTCGGTGAAGATGCGCCGGGTCAGCTGATCCAGCGGGGTCTTCGAGTCGAAAAGCTGGGTGACCTCGTCGGTTTGGTCCACGAACGCGAAGATGCGGACCCGGGAGAACTGTTCGCGCAGGGCGTTAACCAGCAGCATGGTGAAGCTGGAGAATCCGGCCACCGAGCCCGAGATGTCGCACAGCAGAACGAGATCGGGGCGGCCGGGGCGCGGCTTGCGGGTGACGAGGTTGACCGGGACGCCGCCGGTGGACATGGATTTGCGCATGGTCTTGCGCAGATCGATCTCGCCGCGCCGGGAGCGGCGGCGGCGCGCGGCCAGGCGCGAGGCGAGCACGCGGGCCAAACGTTGACTGCTGCGGCGCAATTCGTCGAGTTCGGTCTGCGAGATGCGCAGGAAGTCGGCATCCTCGGCCTGGCGGGCCACGCCGTAGGTGGCGACGCGGTCGCGGCCGATGCGTTCGGCGACGCGGCGGCGCGTCTCGGCCTCGACGGTGCTGCGGAAGTCCTTGATGCGCTGCCGTGCGGTGCGCCGCGCCACCTCGGCGTCGAAGCCGTCACGGTCGAAATCGGAGTTGTCCATGCCCTGGGCCAGGCCCGCGAGGATCTTGCTGACCAGCAGTTCGGGCTGCAGATCCTTGAGCGTCTGATAGGCGGAGAACGACGGCCCGCCCGCGGCCTGGTACTGGCCCATCTGCTCGACCATCTGGGCGGCGAGGGCCTGCAACTGCTGCGCCTGCTCGCCGGACGGGTCCTGGATCAGCAACTCCGCCAGCATCTTCCGCAGTTCGAGGATGTCGATCGAGCCGTCCGGCTTGACCGGCAGCTCGACCTCCTCGGCCCCGACGCGTTCGCCGAGCGCGGCCGGGAACCACAGGTCGAACATGCCGTCGAAGGTGGCGCGCTGGGTGGTGCGGCGTAGCAGCGCGCAGGCCAGGCCCTCGCGCAGCGCCTCCCGGTCCATCAGGTCCAGGACGGTGAGAACCTGTCCGGCGTCCACGGTTTCGGACGGCCCGACCGAAATTCCCCGGCCGCGCAACGCTTCCACGAACCCGACCAGGTGGCCTTCGATGCCGTGCTCGGCGGTCGGCCCCGGCACCTGCACCGGTTTGGCGGGCGTCCCGCCCGAGATCGCCCGCATGGCAGCGGAAACCAGTCCGCGCTGCCGGTTCTCGGTCATGTCAGGCCAGCTTCAGCTCGGACTGCGCGCGCACGTGGTCGGCCTGGTGCTTGAGCACCACTCCGAGCGTGGCCCGCACCGTCTTGTCGTCGAGATCCTTGGCGCCCAGTGCCAGCAGCGTGCGCGCCCAGTCGATGGACTCGGCCACCGACGGCAGCTTCTTGAGCTGCATGCCGCGCAGCACGTGCACGATCCGCACCAGCTGGGCGGCCACCGCGGGCTTGAGCTCCGGCACCCGGCTGGCCAGGATGCGCCGCTCGAGGTCCTCGTCGGGGAAGTCGATGTGCAGGTAGAGGCAGCGGCGCTTCAACGCCTCGGACAGTTCGCGGGTCGCGTTGGAGGTCAGCACCACGAACGGCTTGCGGGTGGCGGTGATGGTCCCCAGTTCCGGCACGGTGACCGAGAAGTCGCTGAGCACCTCGAGCAGCAGGCCCTCGATCTCGACATCGGCCTTGTCGGTCTCGTCGATGAGCAGCACGGTCGGCTCGTCGCGCCGGATGGCGGTCAGCAGCGGGCGTTCCAGCAGGAACTCCTCGGTGAACACGTCGGCCTTGGTCTCGGCCCAGTCGTTCTCCGAGGACGCCTGGATGCGCAGGATCTGCTTGGCGTGGTTCCACTCGTAGAGCGCGCGGGCCTCGTCGACGCCCTCGTAGCACTGCAACCGCACCAGTTCCGCGCCCGCGACCTGCGCGACCGCCTTGGACAGCTCGGTCTTGCCGACACCGGCGGGCCCCTCGATGAGCAGCGGCTTGCCGAGGCGGTCGGCGAGGAAAACCGAGGTGGCGGTGGCCTTGTCGGCCAGGTAGCCGGTGCGGGCCAGCCGCTCGATCACATCGTCGACCGACGAGAAGATCGGCTCCTGAACGGGTGCGGTGGTGGGTGCCACGGGACCCCTGCCCTTCTTTGCGGGGGTCCGGGAGCCTGACCCCCGGACCCCAATGACTAACCGGCGTCGCTAGACGGGCCGAATCTGCCCGTCACCCCACACTATCCACTTGGTCGAGGTCAGTTCCGGCAGGCCCATGGGTCCGCGCGCGTGCAGCTTCTGGGTGGAGATGCCGATCTCCGCGCCGAAGCCGAACTGCTCGCCGTCGGTGAAGGCGGTGGAGGCGTTGACCATGACCGCGGCGGCGTCCACGCGGGAGGTGAACTCGCGGGCCGCCTTCAGGTCGGCGGTGACGATGGCCTCGGTGTGCCCGGTGCCCCACTCGTTGATGTGGTCGACCGCCGCGTCCAGGTCGTCGACGACCTTCAAAGCGATGTCGAGGGAGAGGTACTCGTCGGCCCAGTCGGTGTCGGTGGCGGGCACCAAGCCCGGCAGGTCACCGTGGATGGTGACGCCGGAGTCCGCGAGCGCCTTGATCATGCGCGGCACCGCGACCTCGGCGACGGCCCGGTCGATGAGCACGGTCTCGGCGGTGTTGCACACCGACGGCCGCCGGGTCTTGGCATTGATCAGAATCGATTCGGCCATGTCCAGGTCCGCGTCCTTGTGGACGAAGACGTGGCAGTTGCCGGTGCCGGTCTCGATGGTCGGCACCAGCGCGTCGCGCACCACGGCATTGATCAGGCCCGCGCCGCCGCGCGGAATCACCACGTCCACCAGACCGCGCGCCTGGATCAGATGGGTGACGCTGGAACGATCCTCCGACGGCAGCAGCTGCACCGCGTCGGCCGGAATGTCTTGCGCTTCCAGAGCTTCCCGCAGCACCTTCACCAGCGCGGCATTGGAGTGCGCCGCCGAGGACGAACCGCGCAGCAGCGCCGCGTTGCCCGACTTCAACGCCAGCCCGAAGGCGTCGACGGTGACGTTCGGCCGCGCCTCGTACACCATTCCCACGACCCCGAGCGGGACGCGCACCTGCCGGATCTCCAGGCCGTTCGGCAGCGTCGATCCGCGCACCACATCACCGACCGGATCCGGCAGCCCGGCCACCTGCCGCAGCCCCGAGGCGATCCCGTCGATGCGGGCCTCGGTCAGCCGCAGCCGATCCAGCTGCGATTCGGCGGTGCCCGCGGCCTTGGCGATCTCGATGTCCTGCGCATTGGCGGCGAGGACGGCGGCCTTGGCCGCGAGCAGGGCGTCGCAGCAGTACTGGACCGCGTTGAGCCATGCGGTCCGGGGCGACTTCGGCCACTCGATCTCCACCGGGCAGACGGTGAACGCGGC
>NZ_JBSGBY010000609.1:0-4934 GCF_053601505.1 Nocardia sp. NPDC004722 | reverse complement strand
CGACCCGGTCAGCCATCGGGTGTATGTCACGAACAACCTGTTCCAGGGGTATCAGCAGGACCCGAAGGTCGTGAACTTCAATGCGGCGCATGCCTAGGCCAGCAAGCTTGCCGGTGCTGGGACTCGGCGCCGAATTCAACCTCCTTCCTCCGGCAACTCGTGTGGGATTGCGCACCATATGTTTCCAAGGCATCGAACGTGCGATGTTCGTTGTCCATGTTCTGTCGGATGAGTTCCATGTTCTGCTCCGGGAGAGCTACCTTCTCCCAGATACCGTTCGCCCCCCTTCTAAACATGCACCGATGGACAGGCGATCGTTTGCGGTGGCGGCACATCACAATCTCGGATGCTCCCTCACCGAAATGACAAGGCGGCTCGACGATGAAGTGTTCGATGTGTTCCGCGACGTCGTCGAGATCGTCGAGCAACAGAGGCCAAACGAACTCGACTTGGCGTCTGCGTGGATAAACAATGTCTACGATGTCTGCTGGCTTTCCGGCCGAGAGATCCTCCGATCCCTGACCGACCTCATGTTGGCGTTGTACCCAGAGGGTGACGGCACAGTGGACTGGTTCGAATTTGCCTGTAATCATGCAGCGCACCTGCACACTCAATTGGCCGGGTTCACCAGCGATCTAAGATATCTGGCGAGGATTCTCAACGACTTCACTGCAGTCGACCTGCGAGAAGTTGCGCTCGATGAGGGAGCGCTGCAGGGTCTGCGATGGTCGACATCCACGCAATGGCCATCGGAATGGGCACTAAAAATAAAAGCTGCCTCAGTCCCAGTGGGCAGAGGAATATTTGAAGTGCGATCGAAAAACACAAAACCAACTCGCAAATGCGAAGAGTCAAATGCAATGAAAAGGCCAATCACCATAATTGGAGGGATCAATTCACACCCTAGGCGCAGCCTGGGTGCATGAGAATCAACCGGTCCGCCCCGGGCGTGAGCCGAGTGCAACCTGGTCGTAGCGCACCCGGCGCTCGGCCTACTCGCTGCCGGGAAACCGCGCCCACAACCGATCAAGAATCTCACCCCCGGCCAATCTCTTTGCTGTCCAGAGTGCTCCAGGTCGAAAACGCCCCGCCGACTACCCATAGCTTCGTGCACGCCCGGCGGCCGCCGCCGCGGAGATCAACCCCAGCGGGCGGCAAAGCCGCGGTAGCTCTTCGCGACTCACGCGTGTGTGCCTACACATCTCTGTGCAGGCCTGGCCTCGCCGAGAGCAGGTGTCCGGGGGCAGCGCCCCCGCGTGCGGCCCGCAGGCCGCAGATACCCCGGAGTGTAGCGCGGCCTTTGGGCGTGGTGGGGTTCCTCTCCGCTTGGCCTGAGGGCGTCAAACCAGGATGGCCCGGGGACCGTCAAACACGCTCTTCCTTTTGACGGTCCCCGGGCAATCCTGGTAGCCCTCGGTCAGGCCAAGCGGTGAGGCGCCCCGCCACGACAAGCCGAGCGGACGCAGGCGCGAGCGAAGGTTGCGGTACCACCGCACCACCCGCCCGACGAGAGCGAATCATCCACTGCCCCAATTGATCTCTATCTCTTATGAGGTGAGACGGGATAGAGACGGATCTGGGCGCACAAGAAGAATGTCGACGCGGGATCGATCCTGTGCGGGCTATGCCGAGAACCGTTCTCTCGCTGGCCAAACCATCGGATCAGAGCAACGTTGCATTTGATCGCTAGCGGATACGGTGAGTGGGTGAGTTCAGTACTGCCGACGAGCCGAAAGATCAGCAACGACATCGCAAAGGCGCTCGTCGAAGCGAGCAGGGTCGGTTGGCAGTCAGCCCCTTGGATCTGCGGCCCATTACCTGGTGCCACGATCGAGATTCTGATGACTGCCGAACGAGCGGAATTCTTCCGCGAACACGGCGTTCCAAACGAGTGGGCCATGACGGATCTTGCTAGTGAGGTAGAACCAAAGTGGTATCGGTAGTATTGGCTCTGCTGGCACGAGGTCGGGGTATGGATTGTGAGGGTTCAGAGGCGAAGCAGCCGTCCCGAGTTCCTCGAACTCAAGCAATTCAGCGGTACCAGCAGCTTTGACGCCGCAGCTGGGTGGATCGTCGACGATTTCCGAGCCGCTGGCTGGTGAAATAAACCTAGCAAGACCGCAACACTTTTGACGTTTCAGGCTTGCGCGATGATCCGTCCGACCACTACGAGGATGATCACCGCATTTCACAGCGTAAGAGGTGAGTTGCGCGAGCGTTGGCGATAATCGGGGCGCGGAGGCAGCGATGTGTCAGTGCCGCTTCGTACCGTGGATCGGGCACACGCTTCAGGCGCAGGGGGTCCCGCCATGACTCAGCCCATTAATGCCGCCGATCCGGCCGCAGCCTACATCGCTGCCGCCGAGCAGGTGATCCTCGCGATGCCCGCCGGGCAGGTTTTCATAAATGCCGAGGTGCTCGCCGCGATGCGTTCAGGCGGCTGGCCGGAGCTGCTCGAACCTCGGCGCATGGGTTCGATGCTGCTGCGGCTGCGCAGTCACGGCTACGCGGAGAAGATCGGCAACTTCGCGACTCCCGCCCGCTCCCATGGCGGCGTGACCTCGCAATGGAGGCGCACCAGTCAGGCGGCGGACATCCTCGAATCTTCGATCGGCCGCCACGTACCCAAACCGCCTTCCAGAGCAGTCTGAATCTTCCTGCTTAAGAGGCGATTCCGGGATTTCTGCTCAGGCAGGGAGTCGAGTCGACCTGCATATCGATAGCGGAGTACCCACCCGTGAGGCCGACTGCACCAGCCTCATGAGATGGCACACCTAGTAGTCCTTACCGCGGGACCAGGCCTCGGCCTCGGCCGCGGCCAGCGCAGCACGATCACGCAGAACAATCCCAAGATGCCATTTCGCGCTCGTGTCACCAGCGCCAATCGCCTTGCGAAACCAGGACGTCGCCTCGATCAGCTCACCACGAGCATGAAGGAGCTTCCCGAGTTCCCTCATCGAACCGACGTGTCCGCCATCAATCGCCTTGCGGAACCAGGACTCCGCCTCCATCAGCACACCACGATCACGCAGCAGATTTCCAAGACTCCACATCGAACCGTTAACACCGGCGTCAATCGCCTTGCGGAACCAGGACTCCGCGCCCACCCACTCACCACGATCATGCAGAAGATGCCCGAGACTCCACATCGAAGTGCTATCGCCAGCATCAATCGCCTTGCGGAACCAGGACTCCGCCTCGACCAGCTCACCACGATCACGCAGCAGAAGCCCGAGTCTCCACATCGAACCGATGTTTCCTGCATCAATCGCCTCGCGGAACCAGGACTCCGCCCCAGCCAGATCACCACGATCATGCAGAAGATCCGCGAGACTCCACAACGCATCCTTATCACCAGCGTCAATCGCCTTGCGGAACCAGGACTCCGCGCCCACCCACTCCCCACGATCATGCTGGAGCATCCCGAGGTTCCACATCGAACCGACTTCGCCGGCGTCAATCGCCTTGCGGAACCAAGACTCCGCCTCCACCAGCTCACCACGATCACGCAAGATGTTTCCCAATATCCTCATTGCGTCGACATCTCCACCCTCGGCTGCCTGGTGCATGAGCGTGGCGGCCCGTGGGGTGAGGCCTCGTTGGTATGCGGCGTATCCAACGCTTACTAGAGTTTGGATGGTGGCAGAGTGAGTCGCAGCATCCCAGAATGTGTCTGGGATCAGCCGGGGTGTTCGATGGTCTTGACCGTCATCAGCGGCGACAAGATAGTCGAATGGCCGGTACACGCGGGTCTGGTCGTCGAGGTAGCTCGTCCGCAATGCTGCTGCGCGTCCTGCGCCTTTCGGAGGTTGACGTGCGGCTGATATCGCGGCGAGCACGTCTTCGACTGCGATATCGAGCTCGGGCCGATTGGTGCGCAGTCGGCTCATCGTGAATTCTGCAAGTACCGGTTCAGGGATTGGGTCTTGTCGCCCGATTCGCGCCCAGTCAATTGCGACTTCGATCACGGCGTGCTGTGGAGGGTCTGCCTCGGCCGCGTCATCGTAGCGGTGCAGCAGTTCTGGTGCACCAGCGAGGACTTCACCGAGACCGTAGCCATCGAGGCATTGATCGGGGTAAGCCGCTGCCGCTGCTGCCTGCTCGCTCGAGTCTTCACTGGTAGAGGCTAGGTCGATGACCTCGGCTTGTTCTAGCAGGAGCCTGGTGTCGCGCTGGAGTTCGCCATCGGCGCGCAGCCGCGCGCGCATTTCCGAGCGGAGCGTGGCTACCACCATTGTTCGACCTGGGCGAGCGGATAGCTGTGCCAGTACCTTCGGAGTCAAGGCGTCGATACCGTTCAGATAGTCCTGCAGATCATCGAGCCAGACCACGATGGTGTCTTCAGAGTGGAGGACACGGGGGTGGGCTGCGAGTTCGGTAGTTCCGCCGATCACGGGCCACAACAACACTGCTGTCGGATCGGCGTCGCGGACAGCTTCAAAGACCGTGCGGGTCTTTCCTGCCTTTGAAGGGCCGACCACGATCACCATTCGGGTGCCCGACAATGCCTCGGCTAGCCGATTATCAACTCGGTTGCCGGTCCGCTTGACATAGCTGTCGTCGAGACCGCTGGCGTGAGCATTCCCGTATGCCGAGCTGGTCGCGCCTAGCGTATAGGCGTTCAGCTCACCGACTTTCGGCAGCTCCGAGCCCGGGCACCACCGGACGAGCTCTCTGAGCGTCCTGTGACCACGACCAGAGTCGTTGACGTTGAAATCACCGTAGAAGATGTTGCCGGTGTACGAGTTCCCACCGGGTCCCTGAGAGGGTGATGTGTCGTTGGGGGGTGTCAGGGCCGCCCTCGAGTAGGGTCCGGTGACTCCCGGAATCCCGCTCGTACGCCGCTGATATTTGCATCGCCGCCGATGCGGCTGTCGGTCAGCCGCACCCCATCCCCGGTGGACTGGATATCGGAGATCTCCAAAGCTGCAGCG
>NZ_JBSGBY010000608.1:0-4935 GCF_053601505.1 Nocardia sp. NPDC004722 | reverse complement strand
CGAGCACTAACAGCAGGCGTTCGGATCCGCTGGGGCGCAGCGGATTTCCTCGGCCCGTCAGATACAGCAGCAACCCGCCGAGGGCGAGTCCCGCCGAACCGATGGCGGCCGCGGGTGCCCCTTCCGGGGCGAAGGACGCTGTGGTTCCGGTACTGCCCCACAGCACCGAGGCGGCCAGGATCGGTAGGGTGCCGCGCCACGAGGTGGCATGTGTGCGTGCGGCATCGAGGGTGGTCGTGCGATTGGACACTGTCGTGACTCCGTCGTCGAATTCCGGTGGGAAGGAATCGAAACGGGCGCACGACAGGAACCTGACTGCCTGGAGAGGTCAGCCGGAGAGTGAAGCGAAGCTCAGCCGATGCGCCCGATCAGGCGACGGGCGGCGGCGTGACCGCGTGCCAAAAAGTACCCACCAGCCGAGCCTACAAGAAGCGCGGTCAGGCATAACCGACCGGCCTCCCCTCGATGACCGTTCGACGATCAGCCCAGATCGAACTCCCCGGCCTGGAACGCGACTGTGAATCTGCTGAAAGGTGTTGTTCAGGCGTCTGATTCGAGATTGGTTGTCGGTGGTGGGGCGTACCGTCTTGCGGAGAGTCAGGACTGCTGAACCGCATGCGGAGGGAGCGGGGCATGAAGGCTATTCGCACGCATGATTCGACCGCAGGTATCGCGGGGCTCGTCTATGAGGACGTGCCCGATGCCAAGGCGGGGTTGTGTGAGGTGTTGATCAGGGTGGTGGCGTGCGGGATTACGCACAATGAGCTCGAGTGGCCGATTTGGACGTGCCGGGCGGGGCATCGGCGGGAGGCGATCATTCCCGGGAACGAGGTGTCGGGGGTGGTGGCGGCGGTCGGGTTCGGGACGGCCGGGTTCGCCATCGGGGATGAGGTGTATGGACTGACCGATCAGTTGCGGGATGGGGCGGCTGCGGAATTGGTCGCGGTCGAAGCGCGGAATCTGGCTCCGAAGCCGGTGTCGCTGGATCATATTCACGCTGCGGCGGTGCCGCGGGCGGGGTTGACGGCGTGGCAGGCGCTCTTCGATCACGGGAAGCTGGAGAAGGGGCAGACCGTGGTCATTCACGGGGCCGGTGGGGCGGTCGGGTCGGTGGCGGTGCAGTTGGCACACTGGGCGGGCGCGGAGGTGATCGGGACCGGGCGGGAGCATTCGCGTGAGCTGGCGACCGGGCTGGGGGTCGATCGGTATCTGGCGCTGGACAACGGCGACACGTTGGAAGATGTTGCCGGACAGGCGGATCTGGTGGTCGACACCGTCGGCGGCGAGGTGCTGACCGGGTCGTCGGTGCTGCTGCGGCCCGGCGGCATCCTGGTCACGATCAAGGCCGCCAGCGAGTTCCCGACCGATCGCGACGACATCACCAAGCTCGTGTTCGTGCAGCTACCCAATCGTGATCAGCTCGCCGAGCTGGCCCGCCTGATCGACGAAGGGCTGTTGAAACCGCAGGTCGGCGCGGTCTATCCGCTCGCGGAGGCGACTACGGCCTTCACGACGAAGGCCGCCGGTGGCGTGCCCGGGAGGATGATCCTGCAACCCTGACCGGACCGGCGAAGATTTGTCCGATCTCGCCCTGCGGTGTGAAGGATCTTCTGTACAGTTCGATCATGAAGAAGGTTTCTTCGACACCGAATGGGTCGGGTGGGACGGCGCGACCGGTGCCGTTGGATGCCATCGACCGGCTCTTGCTCGACGAACTCGCCCGCGACGGGCGCATGACCAACAATGCTCTGGCCGCGGCGGCGGGCATCGCGCCCTCCACGTGCCTGGGGCGGGTGCGGGCGCTGGTGGAGCGCGGGGTGATTCGCGGGTTCCACGCCGATATCGATCCGGCGGCGCTCGGGCGGGATCTCCAGGCGATGATCGCGGTGCGTGTGCATGCCACCGCGCGCAGCCATCTGGCCGAGTTCGGGGACCAGATGGCGGCGCTGCCGGAGGTCGAGAACGTGTATTTCATTGCCGGGGCGGACGATTACCTCGTCCATGTCGCCACGGCCGATTCCGGTGAGCTACGGACCTTCGTGCTGGAGCATCTCAGCGCGCACCCGGCCGTCGCGTCCACGGAGACCATCTTGATCTTCGAGCACGTGCGGCCGGGGCATCACGGGGTGTCCTGACTCAGGCGGCGAGCGGGTGGGCGGCGTAACCGTGCGCTGCCGCAACCGATTCCGAGAGCAGTTCGCCCTTGTGGGTGCTCAGCCCGGCGGCCAGGCCCGCGTCGGCGGCGACCGCGGCGCGCCAGCCCTTGTCGGCCAGGGCGACCGCGTAGGGGAGCGTGGCGTTGGTCAGGGCGACGGTCGAGGTGTGCGGGACCGCGCCGGGCATGTTGGCCACGCAGTAGAAGATCGAGTCGTGCACGCGGTAGGTGGGCTCGGCGTGCGTGGTGGGGCGCGAGTCGGCGAAGCAGCCGCCCTGGTCGATGGCGATGTCGACGAGCACCGAACCCGACTTCATCTGCGCGACGAGCTCGTTGGACACCAGCGTGGGGGCCTTCGCGCCCGGCACCAGCACCGCGCCGATCACCAGATCGGCCTCGCGGACCAGGTTCTCCACCTCGAGCCGGTTGGACATGACCGTGCGCACCTGACCGTGGTACAGGTCGTCGATCTCGCGCAAGCGCGCGATGTTGAGATCCAGGACGGTGACGTCGGCGTGCATGCCGTGCGCGACCGCGATGGCGTTGCGGCCGGACACCCCCGCGCCGAGCACGACCACCCGGGCCGGGCGCACGCCGGGGACGCCGCCCATCAGTACGCCGCGACCGCCGCCGCTGCGCATCAGGTGGTAGGCGCCGGCCTGCGGGGCGAGACGGCCCGCGACCTCGCTCATGGGGGCCAGCAGCGGCAGGGAACCGTCTGCGGCGGTGACGGTTTCGTAGGCGATCGAGGTGATGCCCGAGGCCAGCAGCGCGTCGGTGCAGTCGCGCGAGGCGGCCAGGTGCAGGTAGGTGAACAGCACCTGATCGGGGCGCAGGCGCGAATATTCTTCGGCCACCGGCTCTTTCACCTTGAGCACCAGATCGGCGACATCCCAGACCTGCTCGGGAGTGTCGAGCACCTGCGCGCCGGCGAAGCGGTAGGCGTCGTCCTCGAAGGTGGAGCCCACGCCCGCGCCGGTCTCGAGGAACACCTCGTGTCCGCGGGCGACGAGTTCGTGCACACCGGCGGGCGTGCAGGCCACCCGGTACTCGTGGTTCTTCACCTCGCGGGGAATGCCGATCTTCATGCCGCTCTCCTGATCTCTCGACTATTTGGGCAGGATCGCCACCCGCGAGAAATTGTGAAGATAGTGCGAGATCATGTCCAGAGGACTGAAGATGATTCTCAAATCAGCGCTCAAGACATCTGAACATTCAACCCGAGCGGATGCGAGCTGGGTCACACCGAAGCATCTTCGGCAGTCGCGAGCTTCGCCGCACGACGACCTTCGCGGTCCGAGGTGCGCTACCGCGCCGAGTCGGGCCAGGTGTCGTCGACAGGCCAGCCGCCCGCGCGCAGTTGCGCGCGCACCCGCTCGAGATCGGCGTCGCGGGGCATCTCGTCGGTGAGCTTGGTGATGAGGACCCCGACGTCGGCGCGGTCGGCGGGCAGCGCGCCGAGCAGTATCAGCTCGGCGGCCACCTGCCGCACCTGGTCCTCGCTCAACCGCCGCGCCAGCACGGCCAGCAAGGGCAGATAGTCGGTGTCGGGCACGCCCTGCGGATAGCCGGCGCGCAGCCACGCGACAATCCGGGCGAGCAGTTCGGACAGTGCCATTCGTTCGGATTTCCCCGTCTACCAGGGGTTCACGCCTCGGACGGGTGCGCCAGTGGCCACCCGCCCGCGGCCAGCCGGGCCGCGACCCGGTTCACGTCGTCGGGGCCGGGCTTCTCGTGGGCGAGGCCCTGGATGGCGGATTCGATGGCGGCGCGGTCGAGTACGCCGTCGGAGGCGAGCAGTTGCTCGATCACCTCGTCGACTTCCTGATCGGTGAGTTTGCGGTGCAGCACCGCGAACAGGGCCACGTAGTCCTCGCGGGGGACGCCGTGCGGGTAGCCCGCGCGCAGCCATTCCAGGACGGCCGCCAGAATTGAGCGATTGGTCGTCATGGCTCCTACTTCTTGGGAGGCTTCGCGCCGAAGAGCTGGATGTCGAAGGTGTGGCTGATGAAATCCTTGGCGATGTACAGGATTCCGGCGAGCACCACGATCGCCGCGGCCGCGAAGCACACGTACGCGATGGTGGTGGCGACGGTGTTGCGCGGCGCGATCCGCGGTCCGTCCACGGCGGGTTCCCCGGCCCAGAACCGGATTCCGGCCGCGAAGATGACCGGGACCCCGACGCCGAGGACCAGCGCGATCAGTGTGACCTCGCCCAGGGACTTGGCGATGGCGTTGAAGGTGTGCACGTCTCTCCTCAGGCCGCGGTCTTCGCACGCGGCTGCGACGGCGGGGTGAGCCCACTCTCCCAGTCGTCGTTGACGTTTCGGGTATCGACGGGATTGCGCCGCGAACGCAGGTACATGTAGGCCGACGCGGCGATCAGGATGGCCGCGACGATGACCACGCCCAGCAGGCCGCCGCCGAGATCGGCCAGCCACCAGCAGAACGCGCCCACCAGACCGGCCAGCGGCAGGGTCAGCACCCACGCCACGGCCATGCGACCCATCACGCCCCAGCGCACCTCCGCACCCGGCTTGCCCAGGCCGGTGCCCAGGATGGAACCGGTGGCGGTCTGCGTGGTCGAGAGCGGCAGACCGAACTGGGCCGAGGTGAGAATGATGGCGGCGGAGGAGGTTTCGGCGGCGAAGCCCTGCGGCGAGTCGATCTCCACCAGGCCCTTGCCCAGCGTGCGGATGATGCGCCAGCCGCCCAGGTAGGTGCCCAGAGCGATGCCCAAGGCGCAGCAGACCTTCACCCACAGCGGGATGTCGTCCGAG
>NZ_JBSGBY010000607.1:0-4947 GCF_053601505.1 Nocardia sp. NPDC004722 | reverse complement strand
CGGGACGCGGCAATGTAGTGCGTGTGCAGACCCGATGACATGATCATCGTCATGGATGAGCCCATCGATCAGCGGATCAAGAATGCGTCCTCTGAGCAGTCGAGCGACTGGGTGCCGCCGGTGATCGCTGCGTTGAAAGCGGAACAGAAGAACTGGTACGACCAGTGCCTCGCGGTTGGTCAGAAGTCCGACTGGATGCTGACCGAGCCGAATCCCGCTGCTTCATCTGACGACATCCGCGCGGCCGAGGCCCGGCTCGGGATCCGGTTCGACGACCAGTACAAACAATGGCTCGGTCATGTCAATGGTTGGAAGTCGTTCTGGGGTGGCGGAGAACTCTATGCGCTCGGGGACATCTCGAAGGACTCGCCCGAGCACAAGGTCATGCTCGAGGTTTTCCACGACTTTTCGGTCCAGCCCAGTGACCTGCAAATGGACTCCTTCGACAATCTGATCATCATCGGCGGTACCGCCGACGGCATCCAATACGTGACTGTCGGCGGCCTCGAACAGCAGTGCGCCTCCGCGCCCGTGTGGGAAATCGAGAGCATCGAGTGTATCCGCTTCGGGGATCTCAGGGAATTTCTGGACCGGAAAATCACCTTGGCGAGGATGATCGTCCACCAGATGAAGACCGAACACAACTGATCCTAGGTCGCCCGTTCCCAAGGTCGCCGGAATCGCGTACCACCACCAGGGATCACACGAAATTCGGCAGGATAGTGCGTTCGGGTCGACACCGGGGGCGGTGGGCTTGAGATCAAAACCGTTCGGCCTCAGCGACCTTCAGTGCCGACCGCTTGGCCGCTTCGGACCGCGCGGCTCGCGGCATGTGCGGACACTGCAACGGCCCCGAGATGCCTTGTGGCCACATTGATCTATTGATCCTGGGGCCCACCCGACCATCGAGGGATCGGCCCGGCATCTCGCAGCGGAGGCGTATTGCCGTGCGTCGTGATCGCCGAGCGCGAATGCGGCTCATCAAGGCATTTCGCGTCGCGCAGACGCGGAGCATGCCGCTGTGAAAACCCCTCCGAGCGCTCACGGAGTCGATGTCTGTCGGGCCGGTATGGCAGGGTCTCCTACGTATGTGGAGCGAATCGGGGAGTTCGGCATGACGGTGGGTTGGGACGCGGCGCGTGTGGTCGATCTTGCGCGGCAACTACGGGGTGCGGAAACCGGTGGCTGGCGGACGGCGGCGCTGCGGCGACTGGTGACGGGGCTCGGATGGCAGTGGCAGGAGACCGCCGACGGGGTGCGGCTGATCGGGGGTGTGGGACCGGACGACCTGCCGCAGTGGGCACCTCGGCTGCGGCGAGTCGACCGGTTCGAGAAGGAACATGTGCACGAGGGTGAGGACTACGTGGGGTTGTACGTGCCCATCGCGGTCCCGGAAGGTGGAGCGGCGGGAAAGGCTGCCGCGTTCCGTGCGGCGGGTGAGGCGCTGACCCGAGAGTTCGGCCCGGCCCCCATCATGGGGGCCTACGGCGAACTCGGTCCGTTCTACGACTCGACTCCGCGGTGGGGCAGCCCCTTCCGCCGCTGGCGTCAGCAGGTGGACACCCTCGAATTGCGCGCCGGCGAGCACGGTCCTGAATTGCTGCTGCAGCCGACCGCTCCGGCGGAGAACTGGTTCTGGAGGCAGGGCCACGGCGAGAACTACGCCATCGGTGGCTTCTTCGGCTCGAACCGGGATCCCGCCAATGCGGGTCTGGGCTTCCCCGGAGGGTGGCGCACCGACGAATGGGACGTCTTCCTTCGCGCTCTTACAGATTTCCTCTGGAACCTGCCCGCTGAAACCCATGCGCTCGGAATAGAATTGGACCTGGGCTTTCATGCCCTGGTGCCCGGCAGCGGGGGGCCCGTCGTATTCCACATCGCATGCGGCGCGCGCCTCGAGGTCGCGTACGACACGGAGGGACTCGGCGCGAGTATCGCCGACCCCGCCTCGCTCGGATGGATTCCGGAATCCACGCGGCCCGCCGCGCTCGAGCACTGGATCGAATCCCACTATCACTCGGGCGATTTCGGTATCGGCGAGGTCGACGGTCCCGGTCTGGCTCGTATGATGGTCGATACCCTGCGCGGCCTGGGCGTCGCGTCCCCGCGGGACCTCAGCCTGAGCGACCACGCGCAATCGGTGGCCGGCTATCGCGTCGACTACTACGGTCTCACCCTGGAAGAGAACCCTTGACCAGAGGGTTCGCACTCACCATGTCAGCCGTTGGGTGTATCGGAACCAAGGCCCGTCGTGCTGTTCGTAGGTCGTGGTGGTATTCGGCGCTCGGGCGGGAAACCCGTTCGGCAGGTGGACAAAGCCGAGCGTCTCGGAGACTGTGTCGTCGAAGGCGACATCGGTGGACAGGGCACACCCGCCGACCACCTCCTGCACCGTGAGGATCGTATAGACGCCGATCTTGCGTCTATACGGATTCTTCGCGCAGTCCGCCGCCGCCTGCGCTATCGCAACCTTGGATTTGCGCCGGTCAGCGACTGCGGCAGATCGGTCAGGTTGATGAGCAGTGCCGGAACGATGAGACTCAGGACGAAGGCGCGGTAGCGGATCAGCCCGATGAGCGCGAACATCAACCGCACTGCGCACACGGCGGCGGCACCTTCGCTGCGGTTCCGCAAGCTGGGCTGTGTGTCACGCGTGCTAGCCTGCGCTTGACCACCTGCAAATGGAGCCATTACAGGGCGTTCGGCGACACGCAGAACCTGCCGGGCGCGCTCTTCGGCCACGTCGGATTTCCCCGATACCAACGGATCTCAGCCCGGTCGGCTGACGTCAAATTCACCGATAGCCGCCGTCACCATTGACCAGCGTCGCCAGGATGACCCGGATCAGTGGCCGGTGCGGTGTTCAACCTGGTCCTGATCGCCGAATATGTTCTTTCTCACCGCATTCCGGGAACGCTATCGCACCGGTTGAGATGCAGGTGGTCTTGCCGGGCCTATGCCAGGGTCGTTCGCCGGACTATCGCTACGATCAAGTGGTTGAAATGCCTTATCGCTCAAGGTGATCGATGCATCCGCAGGCAGTAGCGGACGTCCGGGACGGCTCAGATCGGCACGGCCCGTTGATCTTCCGCTGTGCCGCGCTGGCCGGTTCGATCAGCGCGGCATGCGGCATGACCGGATATTTCGTGGCGTGTGCGCGTTGCGGTTAGGTTCGTGTGTGGCTGGGATAATTGATCGTGTCGAAGGGCCTTGGTGCAGTGAGCAGATTCGCTGAAGTTATCGTCTTGGCGCGCCGAGCCGAGGATGTCATGGAGCACCTGACAAGAGCCGACGAATCCCGGTCCCGGCCGTGGCATCAACTCTTCGTAGAAGTCGACGACGCTGTCTTCTCCGGCGCAGGCTTTCCATATGGTTCGGACGAGTGTTACGCCTGGGTGATCCAGTTCCATCGGAACACCTGGGGCGATCTGCTTTCGTATCTCGAATCGCTACCGTGGCCGCGACCCGAATCGGTACAGGTCCTCGTCCACGACGAGAACGACGACTGTTTCGGTCTGTGGATGATCTACGACGGCAAGCTGTCCGAGGTGCCTCTGCCACGTACCCGCCGGGAGCCGTATACCAGCTCTGTCACCGGTGTCCTGTTCAGAGAAGACCCGCCCACAGACCGCTGAGCCCGCCCGAATGCACGCTCGTCGGCATGACAGGGCACCACGATGGTCCCGAGATGCCCAGGTGCAGTTGATCTTCGGCTAGGTCTCGCTGGCCGCCTGCGGATCATCCGAGAACCGCCGATTGAGAACGGTTACGAGTGGCTGGCATCTGTTGGGGAGGATCGCGTTCGCTGGTCTGCCATGGATTCCGCTTCGATGGGTTGTCGGACTGGACAGCTACCGTGTTCGAGGCGTGCGGGTATGGAGGTAGGCGATGGGGTTCGAAAACGACAGGCAGGCATGGGCTGCGGTTGCCCGTTGTCTCGCGCCTGCGTATGCCAGGGTGCCTGTGCGAATCCTGGAGGGCGTGGGTGAGGATCCCTTCGATGACATGCGTTGGGCGCTGAGCGATTCAGGGTTGACTGCATATATCGACTGGCGTTGCGACCCTGACGAAGTCCGTCGCGATCTGAAGACGATGCGGAAGTTTCCGCGCAGGTTCCGGTGGGACTGGTACCACGAATTTGTTGGCGGCGGCATGGATTGGGATCCCGGCGAGGACACTCCCAGGCTGCTCGAGGAGATCGGTGAGCGTTGCCTCGACCTTGGACACGCCCTGCTTTCACTCGAGATCGACGCTGACGGCTATTGCCTGACCGCGATCGATGAGAAGCGACTCGATACCGTGCTCGGTTTGACCGCCGAGGCGGGTCACCGGTTCCGAGTGGTCCGTAAGGGATGTTGGACAGCCCGGGCCGCCGCGTCCCCTGCAACGGCCGCGCCTGCCGTCCCCGCGCTGACGGCGCTGGACATCGAGGAGGTAAATCACACGCTACGGCTGATCGATCTGATGACGGAGCGGTTGGCTGCGGCAATGATCGACGCCGGGTTCGAGCGCTGCGTTCCGCTTGATGACGGACCGACCGAACATTTCCGCGACGGCATGGTAGTGACGCGAGATATGTGGTTCAGCGCCGAAAGCAGCTTGTTTCCCGCGACGGTCACCGCGGTCGGTGCTTCGCTCGTGCGCGAACCTGGACGGATTGCGGTCCGAGGCCGCGCGTGGTTGGGGTCCCCGGCAGTCGCGGAGTTCCTGCGGATGGGGTCGCCGAACGCGCGCGGGGCCGGGTTGATCGAATCGGTGCCCTTCGGGTTCTTCGACGACCCACGAGCCATGAATCGCGCGCTCTACGGCGAATCCGAGGCCGCCCTCGACGGCCTCGTCACCCGATTCATGGCCTACGTCCACGGTCCTGCTACCCAATGGTTCGCCGACCGTGACTCACTCGACAAACTGTTCGCCCTCGCCCCGACCGGCAACCCGAGGTCGTAT
>NZ_JBSGBY010000606.1:0-4954 GCF_053601505.1 Nocardia sp. NPDC004722 | reverse complement strand
GACTGCCGCAGTGGCGATCTGGCCGTACGTGGTAGCCGCAGTGGCAGGTTCGCTGGGCACGCCAGCCACAGCAGCAGGCGAGCCGGTCGCGGTGGCGGTCGCGGCAACGGGCTGCAGCAGCGCGAACAACGCGTCGTGGGTGCGCTGACCGGCATCGCGACGATCGCGGCGGGCAGCGTCCTCGAGCGTCTTGGTGTCGAATGCCTTCTCCGACAGGGCAAGCGGCTCCAGGTCGTCGATGTTGCACATGCCAGGGCGGGCGTATTTGGCCAGGAACGCGTCCAGGTAGGCGCGCAGTTCCGGCGTCAGCCAGCCCTCGACCTTGGACATTCCGTCCACACCGGCACGGCCCAGGGTGACGCCGCGACGGCGGCGGCGGTCGGCATCGGAGATCACCGTGCCCTCCGGATCCAGACGCGCGAGGATTTCGCGGCCGATCTTCGGCAGGTCATCCGGCCAGCCGGTCAGGCAGTGCTCCACGAGCTGTTGCTCGATCTCCGCGTACGCTTCCGGGGCGATATCGCCAGGCAGATGCTTGATCACGTCCACGATGTTGCGGACATGGTCACGGGAAAGATCGCCGGACTCGTACGCTTGCGCGGTGGCGGACAGCGCGATCGGGCGGGGCTTGCCGCCGCTGGTGAGGAACTCGCCGCACACTTCGGCGATTTTCACGCGCCCTGCCGCGTCATAGCGCGACAGGCTCAGAGTTTGGCGCAGGAATTCCTTCGGGGAACCAGCACCGGTGGACTGTGGCAAGCCGCGTTCGGCGACCGCGATGATCAACGGGGAATCAAGGGCAGAGAGTTGGCGTTTGCAGGTTTCGAGGTCGCGCAGGAAAGCGGTGAACTCGGCGTCGGTGAGTATGGCGAGGCCGTTGGTGCGGACTGTGGTCGCTACGGAATGGACTGCGGTCACCAGTTGGGTGATGCCGCTGGTTTCGAATACTTCCCCCTTCGAATGCATGTGCTAATACTACCGCCGCCGCCCATGTCCCGGGAACCCGAAATGTCCAGTATCGCAATCTAATTCAGAAAATCTCGAGTTTGAATATTGGAATTAGTGTGCGGCACTTAGTATTTCAAACCGCCTTGTCACCCGTGTTGTTGATGAGTGAGTGTGCTGAGGTCTGTGACCTCGACCGTCGGGGTGAGGCGGCTGCGGAGGGTGAGGTCGATCTGACCGGCGATCGGGATCACCACGGCTGCCGCGGATGTCGCCACGGCGTCGATGAGGACGGTGGGCCAGTCCGGGTCGGAGACGGCCGCGAGCGCACGGATGACGGATGCGGCGGCAGCATCGCCCGCACCGGTCGGATTGCCCGCCAAGGGTTTCGGCAGGCGGGCGGACCAGGCTCCGCAGGCGGTGACGGCGATCATGCCCGCGGTCCCGCGGGTGGCGATGACGGCGCGGACTCCGGCGTCGAGGAGGGGGCGGGCGGCGCGCACCACGGCCTCGGGGCGTTCGGCGACCGCGCCCGTGAGCCGTTCGAGCTCGTCCTGGTTGGGCATGAGCACGACCCCTGGCACGGTGGCCGCCTGCTTCAGGGCCGGTCCGTCGACATCGCAGACCGTCGGAACCCCGGCGGCGACGGCCGAGCGGGCCAGTTCGGCGGGAACGCTGTCCTCGATACCGCCCGGCAGCGACCCCGAGATCACGACGCCGCGCAACTCGGGCAGCAGGAAGGCGATGCGGTCGGCCAGCCGGTCCACGGCGTGCGGCTCGTGGACATACGCGCCGGGCTCCCACAATCCGGTCGCGGTGCCGTCGTGGGATTCGCTGATCACCACGGTGCGCCGGACCCACGGCAGAGCGGGCACGAAGTCGGCCGGGAATTCGGCGGCGGCCGCGGCGGCGAAGGTGTGGTCGGCGAATCCGGTTGCCCGCGCACCGCTTCCGAGCTGGCCCAGCACGCGCATGACATTGATGCCCTTGCCGCCCAGGCGCTGTTCGACCGACAGCACGCGCTGGGCGCGGCCGCGTTCCAGCCGTTCCAGGCGATAGGTGAGGTCGTAGGCGGGATTCATGGTGACGGTGAGGATCACGCCAGCCACCGGCCTCGTCGCAGCACTCGCACCAGGTTCAGCTCCTCGTCCAGTACGACGGCGTCGGCGTACATGCCGGGCCGGAGATCACCGACCTCGTCGAGTCCGGCCGCGGCGGCAGGGGTCGAGGTGACGGCGGCGACCGCGTCGGCCAGCGGCACCCGGCATTCCCGCACCGCCCAGCGCAACCCGTCCAGCAGGGTCGAGGTGCCGCCCGCGAGCGAGCCGCCCGCCACCCGTGCCACCCCGTCGGTCACCGTGACCGTCTGCGGGCCCAGCCGATACTGCCCGTCCGGCATCCCGGCGGCCTGCATGGCGTCGGTGACCAGCGCGACGCGTTCCGGGGCGGTCGCGAAAACCAGTGCGCCGAAACCGGAATCGACGTGCACGCCGTCGCCGATGAGCTCCACGTACGCCTGCTGCTGGGCCGCCGAGACCAGCGCCGCCGCCACCGGTCCGGGCGCGCGATGGTGCAGGGCGGGCATGCCGTTGGCCAGATGCGTGACCAGGGTGGCGCAGCCTTCGGGGCTCAGCGCCTCGCGGAAGCGGGCGAAACTCGAATCGCTGTGGCCGACAGCGACCACCACGCCCGCCTCGGCCAGTTGTTTGGCGGCGGTGTCGAAGCCGGGGCGTTCCGGGGCCAGGGTCATGACGCGGAGTCGGCCGTCGGCGGCCCGCAGCAGGCGGTCGACGAGGGCGGTGTCCGGGTCGATGAGGTAGTCGAGATCGTGTGCGCCGCATCGGGTTCGCGCCAGGAACGGCCCCTCGATGTGGATGCCGGCGATCACGCCGTCGACGGCCAGTCCGCGCAGCGCGGTGACCTGGGCGACCATGATGTCGGGTGCGGCCGTCACGATGCTGGCCAGCACGGTGGTCGAACCCTGCCGGTGGTGGAAGGCGGCGGCGGCTCGCGCCTGCGCGGCGTCGTCGGTGTCGAAGCGGTGACCGAAGCCGCCGTGCGTGTGGATGTCCACCAGACCGGGGACCACCGTCCCGGCGTACTCGGGCGGCAGTTCCCGGTGCGTGGTGGCCCAATCGGTGGCCGGGCGCACCGCGGCGACCCGCTCACCCTGCACGGTCACCACGGCATCCTCCAGAATGCCCGCCCGGGTCACGACCCGGCCGCGTAGCTCCAGCCCGCGTCGGCCATTCACAGCGACCCCGACCTGGCCAGCTCCGCCGCGCCGATCAGTCCGGCGCGAATGCCGAACTGGCCCAATGCGACCCGGGGGACGGGAATCACCCGCAGTAACTCGGTGAGCCGCGCGTGCAGGGCATCGGTGAGAACCGTGCCCGCACCGGCCAGGCCGCCGCCGAGGACGATCAGTTCCGGACAGCTGGCGTGCAGCACGCCGAGCAGGCCCGCGGCCAAGGCGTCGACGGCATCGGCGATCACGGCACGTGCCTCGTCATCGGTGTCGAGGGCGGCGAAAACCGCGTCGGCGCCGGTGATTTCGCGTCCTGTGCGCGCGGCGTAGGCCCGCGCGATGGCAGGACCGGAGGCGACCGTCTCCACGCAGCCGACATTGCCGCACGGGCAGTCCAGTCCATCGCGGTATCGGACCGGGATATGGCCGAATTCCCCGGTCTGCGCGACCCCTGACTGCCCGGCCGGTGCCCGCACCAGCCGTCCACCGACCGTGAGGGTTCCGCTGATCCCGGTGCCCAGGATCACCACGCACACGTCATCGGTCCCGCGGCCCGCGCCGAAGCGGGATTCGGCCCAGCCCGCGACCGTCACATCGTGGTCGATCAGCACCGGCATGTCCCAGCTGTCAGCGAATCGGCTGCCCACCTTCACGTTTCGCCAGCCTAGATTGCTGCTGAACACGGCGACGGCGCGCTCGGGATCGACCAGTCCGGGCAGGATGACCGCCGCGCGAACGACCTGAGCGCGCACGGCGGACGGCAATTCGCCGAGCAGCCGCCTGCCGAGTTCGTCGATCGCGTCGAAAGCGGCCTCACCATAGGGGGTCTCGATGGTGGCGGCCGTCAACACCACGCCGTCGACATCGGTGATCTCACCCTTCGTGGTGCCGCCGCCGACGTCCACGGCGAGCACCAGATCTCCAACCGTGTCAGCCATCACCACGCACCCATCAGCCCAATATGACCGATCTGCTCAGGTTGCGTGGGCGATCCGGATCCAATCCCAGGTCGGCGGCCCGCAACAGGCACAGCCGATGCACCCGGACCAGCTCGACCATGGGGTCCAGCGGGCGATGCTCGAAATGCGCTCCGGTGGCGCGGATCTCGTCGGCCAGGCCCGGGATCGGGGTGCCGAACTCCCACACCGCGCGGCCGGGCCCGGCGATGCTGATCGGGCCGTGCCGGTATTCGGTGGCGAGGTAGGACTCCGTCCAGGCGCGGGCGGATTCCCGGAGTTTGAGCGCCGCCTCGTCGGCCAGCGCGGCGGCGAAACCCATTCCCACGAAGGTGATCTGCTCGGCATGCCGGACATTCGCCGACACCTCCGCGTCCCACTCCGCCAGCACCGCGCGGGCCTGCGTGATAACCGGCTCCAGGTCCTCGCCCAGATGCCAGCGCAGCATGGCCAGCGTCGTTGTGGCGAACCGGGTTTGGACCACCGACAGCTCGTCCACCGCGTCGAGGAGGATAGGCCGGGCCAGTTCCAGCACCGGGGTGCCCGGGCTGGAGCTGATCACCGTGCGCGGAATCGCCTCGGGCAGTGCGGAGATGGCGTCCAGCACCTCGGTTGTGGTGCCGGAGCGGCAGATCACCAGGTAGCGGTCGTACTCGCGGCCGGCGGGGACCACGCTCGCGGGCCAGGCGTCGGTCAGTCCGTGACCGGCCGATTCCCGCAGGGCCGCGAAGGCGCGGGCCATGAACAGCGAGGTGCCGCAGCCGAGTACGGCGACCCGTTCGCCCGGCGCGGGCAACAGGTCGCG
>NZ_JBSGBY010000605.1:0-4957 GCF_053601505.1 Nocardia sp. NPDC004722 | reverse complement strand
CGCCTCGCGTGAAGTAATCGGGCGTGAAACAGCCTCGGCCCCCGCCATTCTCGATAGCGGGGGCCGAACGCTCGACGGTGCGCCGAGCACGGGCGCTCAGTTGCCGCGCAGGGCCTCGATGGTGCGCTCGAAGGCGGCGCTGCCGTGCCCGGCGCTGACCTGGCGATCGACCAGGTCGGCGAATCCGGCCAGCGGTTCGGCGGTGATCGCGGCATCGGAGGCGGCTTGGCGCAACGCGTCCAGGGCCGTCTTGGTGAACACCAGATCCTGGAACACCTCGCTGGTGTAGTCCCCGGTGTCGATGATGCGGCCGAAGGCGGGCAGCATCTGCGACATGGCCGCCACCCAGTTCGACGCGCGGGCGGCGAACTCCGAGGCCGAGACACCCGCGGAACCGACCAGCGCCGCGCCCTGGAAGAACCCGCCGAACATGGTGTACATGACCGTCAGCAGCGAGAAGTCCCACTGGGCGGCCAAACCCGGGTCGGCGCCGAAGTATTCGGCCGAGCCCAGCAGTTCCAGGGTCGGGCGGTGGGCGGTGAACACCGGCTCGGAACCGCTGTAGAGAATGCTCGAGCCGTCCGCGCCTATCATCGCCGGGACCGCCATGATGCCGCCGTCGAGGAAGTCGATGCCGTGCGCTGTCGCCCACGTCGCCAGCTCTCGTGACTGTTCGGGCGAGGTGCTGGTCAGGTTGAGCAACTGCTTGCCTTGCAGCTCGGCCGCGATCGGATCCAGGGTCTGATGCACCGAGGCGTGATCGAGCAGCACGGCGATGACCAGCTCACCGCTCCGCACCGCGTCAGCGACCGTGGCCGCCGAATCCGCCCCGGCGGCAACCAGTTCGGCATACTTGCCGGGGGTGCGGTTCCAGACCGTGGTCGTCACCCCGGCCTTGCGCAACGCCCGCGCCAGCGCACTGCCCATGGCGCCGAGCCCGAGCACGGTCACCGGGCGATGCTGAGTGTTGGTCATGGTGGGAGAACTCCTTCGCGATCAGTGGCAATATCTCGGCGCGCGCTGCCACCGAGAGTGCCGCCCGCGAAACCACCCGACAAGTACGCACTTTCGCCCCAGGGACTTACCCGAACGTTTGTCTCCAGCTACCACCAGGATTCCTCCTCGAGAAATATCGACTGATCGCCGAGTGGCACCTCCTGGAGGCGATTCGCCCGAATCCGCCTCCAGGGTGTGCCACTCGGCGGGGATGCCGGCTAGGCGGGGCCGAACCAGCGGGTGAGGGCGGAGTCGAGGCCGTGCGGGGTGGCCGAGGTCCAGGCGACGACGCCATCGGGGCGGATCAGCAGCGACAGCGGGTCTCGGGGTTGGGCGGGTTTGGTGGTGATCAGGTCGACGGATTCCGACCAGGGGGCGGCGGTGGTGCGGAGGTCGGGGTTGTCGGTGAGGTCGAGGAGGACGGCCTTGCCGGAAGCGAAATGGTCGGACAGGTGGGTGCCGTCGGCGAGGTCGAAGTCGGGGGCTGGTTTGCCGACGAGGGGGTCGTCGCTGCCGAGGTCGTAGCGGTGCACGACGCCGGCGAGTTTCTTGGCGATCTGGGTGGCGCCGTCGCGGGTGTCGAGCAGGTCGGTGACGACGGCGCGTAGGGCGCGGCTGCGGGGGTCGGTGCGCATGAGGGCGACCTGTGCGCGGGTCCAGTCCAGAACCCATTCGCCGACCGGGTGGCGTTCGCGAGTGTAGGTGTCCAGCAAGGCTTCCGGGGAGCGGCCGCGGATGACCGCGGCCAGCTTCCAGCCGAGGTTGGCGGCGTCGCCGATGCCGAGGTTGAGGCCCTGGCCGCCGAAGGGGGAGTGCACGTGCGCGGCGTCGCCCGCGAGCAGGACGCGGCCCTTGCGGTAGTCGGGGGCCTGGCGGGTGTTGTCGGTGAAGCGGGTCGCCGAGATCACCTGGGAGATCTGGACTTTCACGCCGGTGACGCGTTGGAAGCTGTCCTCGAGCTCGGCGGCGGTGACGGGGGTGACGCGGTCGGCGGGCGGGCCGTCGAGTTCGACGGTCAGGATGCGGCCGGGCACGGGGCCGTTGACGTAGGTGCCGGTGGGGGTCGTATTCCAGCCCAGCGGAACGTTTTCCGCGCCGGTCATCTCGACCAGGGCCTGGCGGCCGGTGATTTCGGGGTCGACGCCGGGGAAGTCGAAGCCCGCGAGTTTGCGCACGGTGCTGCGGCCGCCGTCGCAGCCGATCAGCCAGCCCGCGCGCACGGTGCGGTCGCCGACCTCGACGGTGACGCCGATGCCGTCGTCGGTGAAGGCGGTGACCTCGACGCCGCGGCGCACCGGTACGCCGAGTTCGGCGGCCCGCTCGGCCAGCATGGCTTCGATGGCCTGCTGGTCGACGAAGCGGTATTCGGCCGCCTCGCCCAGGTCGGCGAAGGCGGGATCCTCGGCGTCGACGTTGTCGCTCCACAGCATGATGCCCGCGAAATGCCCGCCCGCGGGCTTGCGCTTCGCGGCGCCGACGGGCTTGGCGTCAGCGAAGAGGCTGTTCATGCGTGCCATCGCCGCCTGGTGGGCCGCGCGCAATTGCGGCAGCATGCCGCGCCGGGCCAGCGCCTGGGCGACGGGGGCATTGATGCCGCCCGCCTTGATCGTCATATCCGGTTCGGTGAGTCGTTCCACCACGAGCACGTCCACGCCCGCCAGGCGCAGTTCGCACGCCAGCATGAGCCCGACCGGTCCGGCTCCGACCACCACCACATCTCGTGTCTCGTTCATGACGACCACACTGCCGAGGGGCGATTGCCGGGCGCTTGCGTGCGCTTACACCCCGCTTGCGCCGTCAGTTCCAGCCGCGCTGATCCTGTTTGAGAGCGGTATCTATGGCCAGGCCCGAGGCCACCACCATCGACAGCAGCGGCTGCGGCAGCGGGCGGTGGATCTGCACGACGTAGTTGTCGGCAGTGGTGAACATGGTCTTGAGCAGGCCCTCCCACGTCTTGGTGATGCGGGCGACCTCGGTGCCGGTGTGGTCGTGGATGGCGAAGTTCCAGGCCCGCCAGTTCTCGGCGCGGATGCCGCCGATCTGCTGGCCGCCGACCACGAACGAGAAGTTGATCTTGCCGATCATGTTCTGCTGGATGATCTCACCGATCGGCGTGCCGTTGCCCTGCTCGAGCAGGAACCTGGATTTGAAGACCTTGGCGGGGCGGGTGATGCGCATCAGGCATTGACCGTGCGCGTCGCGGATCTCGAGCTTGTGGGTCAGATACTGGTCATAGCTCGACAGGAAGCGCACGGCCTTCTTCAACGCCGACTGGCCGACCTCGGCGACCGCGCCGATCTGGCGGCCGTGCTGATCGAAAACGCTGTACTCGTTGACCATTTCGATCAGCTTGACCCGCTGATTGACCACCAGCACCGGTTCGGTGAAGACGGTGCCGCCGCCGGCCTGGGTGGGTGATATCCCGGCCTGCTGCTGGACTTGGCGCTGGATGTCGGCCGGATTGCCGCCGCTGCCGACCTCGACTTCCCAGGGGGTGGCCGCCTCGCGCGCGAACTGCTGCGGCTGCCCGCCGTAGGGCTGCTGTCGGGGCTGCCCGTGCGGGTCGGGTTGCTGGGCAGGCTGTGCCGGTTGCTGCTGGGGCCGTGTGTGTTCGGTCCACCGGCTGCCGTCCCACCAGCGCAGTACCGGGGATCCAGGAAGCTCGGGGTACCACCCGGCAGGCTGACTCATGGCCGCATCCTCACGATGTCCAGGGACTCTGCACTTTTTGTACTTTTTGCCCCGCTGTCACCTCTATGATGGGCCCTCGACATCGGGAGGCCGAGCTCAGGTCGCCCGGGAATACGGGGAAAGCATGTCCGGCGCAGACGAATTCGCGGGTTGCCACGGATGTACCACGCGGCCGGGCTTATGACCGACCTGGTGACGCGAGCCCAGCTGGTCCTGCTGGCACGCACCCTGCACGTGCCGGTGGAACGGCTCGCTCACCTCGACAAGCTCGGCCCGCACCGCCTGCACGAGCTGCAACAACGCATGGCGAGCCAGCTGTTCGACCAGCACAATCCCGTTTTCGAGCGGATCGCCAAATTGGTGCCGCTCATCCCGTTGAGCATTTCGCTGCCGATCGTGCAGAAACTGGTGCCGCCCACCATGACCGGGCGTGCGGCCGGGGCCATCGGCGTGCGCTATCCCGCCAAGGCGGTCGAGGCGCTGCTGCGGCTGGACGTCGGGTATGCGGCAGACTGCGCGCCGTATCTGGATCCGCGCACCGTCGGGCAGCTCGCCGACGACGCGCCACCGCAACCGGTGGTGGCGATCGTCAACGAGCTGATGAACCGGCGCGACTACATCACCGCGGGGCCGTTTCTGGCCTATGCGACACCGGAACTCGTGCGCGCCGTCGAGGAGGGCGTGCCCGACGACGAGGGGCTCATCCGCTCGGCCGCCTACGCGTATTCGGGGGAATCGATCAGTGCGGTGGTGCGGCAGTTGCTGGCGGGCAGCAGTCAGCGGCTGCCGCGGCTGCTGGGCACGGTCATCAACGGCTCCAAGGAATTACGGCTGGCGGCACTGTCGGTGTTCGCGCGGTGCACGCCGGATGTGATCGCGGCGGTCGGTGACATCCTGTTCGAGGTGGCGCCGCCCTCGGCCATCGCGGACCTGCTCACCACCTATATCGCCGCCGACGCCACCACCGACATGCTGCGTTTCCTCGGGCATCTCAGTCCCACCGCGCTGACCCGGCTGGCGCTCAACCCGGTGTTGTCGGAGATCGCCGAGACCCTCGTCGACGCCGTCGACGGCAGCAGCGATGTCGCCTCCTGGCGTGGGGTGCTCGAACCGCTGGCCCGCACCCCGGCTGAAGTCCGCCGCCGTGCCGGGCTGCGCCTGGCTCAACTCGACACCCCGACCCTGCTCACCGTGCCCGCGCTGGCGCAGGCCGCGCGGCTGTGGCCGCCGCTGCTGTGGGTGCTGGCCGCCACCGACGTCGACGTGCAGG
>NZ_JBSGBY010000604.1:0-5003 GCF_053601505.1 Nocardia sp. NPDC004722 | reverse complement strand
GGGGTGCGCTCGGGCCTGCCCGCCGCGTCGCGTTCGGGCTTGCCTCCGGCGCGGCGTTTGCCCGCGCGCCGACTGTTCGAGGTCGGCTCAGCCCGCCGTGCACGGCGAGAAGTCGAGGTAGGCGTCTCCGGTGCCCGGCGTTGGCGGCCCGCCTCGGGACCGACGACCGGCAGCGGTTGGGTGGCGTCGTCGTACATGGCGCTGTCGAGTGTGCCGTAAGCGGCGCTCGCTGTCAGATTTCCGCCCGGTTGTGAATGAGCTTGCACGGTCGTGCATAATCATCACATGGCGGATGTCTCCAACGGGCCCCTGCGGGTCGCGGTAGCTGGTGCGAGCGGATACGCGGGCGGGGAAGTCCTGCGCCTGCTTCTCGGGCACCCAGCCTACCGAAGCGGGCAGCTCGAGATCGGGGCGCTGACCGCGGGCTCCAATGCCGGGACCACCCTGGGTGAGCTGCAGCCGCATCTGCTGCCGCTGGCCGACCGGGTGCTCGAAGCCACCACCGTCGAGGTGCTGGCCGGGCACGATGTGGTGTTCCTGGGCCTGCCGCACGGGCAGTCCGCCGCGATCGCCACCGTATTGCCGGAGTCCACGATCATCATCGACTGCGGCGCGGACTTCCGGCTCACCGACGCGGCCGCGTGGGAGAAGTATTACGGCACCCCGTACGCGGGCAGCTGGCCCTACGGGCTGCCGGAACTGCTGGGCGGGCGGGACCGACTACGCGGGGCGACCCGCATCGCGGTGCCCGGCTGCTATCCGACCGTGTCGAGCCTGGCGCTGGCCCCGGCCATCGCGGCCGGGATCATCGAGCCGCGCGTGAATGTGGTTGCGGTGAGCGGTACTTCGGGCGCGGGCCGCAAACTCGATGTCGGCCTGCTGGGTTCGGAGGTGATGGGCTCGCTGCGGGCCTACGGCATCGCGGGCGCGCACCGGCACACCCCGGAGATCTCGCAGAATCTGAAGGCGGCCAACCCATCCGGCACGGACGTGAGCGTCTCGTTCACCCCTGTGCTGGCCCCGCTGCCGCGCGGCATCCTGGCCACCTGCACCGCGCCCACCAGCGTGGACGCCGCGACCGCGCGCGCCGTCTACGAGAAGGCCTACGCCGATGAGCCTTTCGTGCACCTGCTGCCCGAAGGCGTGCTGCCGCAGACCGGTTCGGTGCTCGGCTCCAATGCCGTCACCCTCCAGGTGACCGTGGACACCGACGCCGGGCTGCTGGTGGTCATCGGCGCGATCGACAATCTGACCAAGGGCACCGCGGGCGCCGCGGTGCAATCGATGAATCTGGCGCTCGGAATCGACGAGACCGCAGGACTTTCCACCGTAGGAGTGGCACCGTGACAATCGATGACGGCAAGCTGGTGCGGACCCAGGGCGTCACCGCACCGTTGGGATTCCGGGCCGCGGGCATCGCGGCGGGCATCAAGAAGTCCGGCAAGCCGGATCTCGCGCTGGTGTTCAACGAGGGACCGGAGTACGCGGCGGCGGGCGTGTTCACCCGCAACAAGGTCAAGGCCGCGCCGGTGCTGTGGTCGCAGCAGGTGCTGACCGGCGGCCGGCTGCGCGCGGTCATCCTGAATTCCGGTGGCGCGAACGCCTGTACCGGACCGGGCGGCTTCCAGGACACCCACGCCACCGCCGAGGAGCTCGCGAAGGCGTTGAGCAACTGGGGCACCGAGACCGGGGCGGGTGAGATCGCGGTCTGCTCCACCGGTTTGATCGGTGACCGGCTGCCGATGGACAAGCTGATCCCGGCCGTCACCGAGATCGTGCACGAGATGGGCGGCGGCCTGCAGGGCGGCGCGGAGGCCGCGCGCGCCATCATGACCACCGACACGGTGCCGAAAGAGGCCGCGTTCCACCACAAGGACAAGTGGAACGTGGGCGGCATGGCCAAGGGCGCGGGCATGCTCGCGCCGTCGCTGGCCACCATGCTCGTGGTGCTCACCACCGACGTGATCGCCACGCCCGAGCAGTTGGACGAGGCGCTGCGCAACGCGACCGGCTACACCTTCGACCGCCTGGACGTCGACGGCTCCTGCTCCACCAATGACACCGTGCTGCTGCTGGCCAACGGCGCGTCCGGGGTCACGCCGTCGCAGGCGGATCTGAACGCGGCCGTGCTCGCGGTCTGTGACGATCTCGCCGAACAGCTCATGGGTGATGCCGAGGGTGTCACCAAGCGCGTGCACATCACCGTGAAAGGCGCTGTCAGCGAAGCGGAAGCGCTCATCGGCGCGCGGGCCATCGCCCGTGACTCGCTGGTCAAGACCGCGTTCTTCGGGTCGGACCCGAACTGGGGCCGGGTGCTGGCCTCGATCGGCATCGCGCCCATCGAACTGGATCCCAACCGGGTTTCGGTGTCGTTCAACGGATCTCCGGTGTGCGTCGACGGCGCGGGTGCGCCGGGCGCGCGCGAGGTGGACCTTTCCGGGGCCGATATCGCCGTGCTCGTCGAGCTGAACCTGGGCGACGGTGAGGCCACCGTGCGCACCACCGACCTCTCGCACGGCTACGTCGAAGAGAACTCGGCCTACAGCTCATGAACGATGTGCTGAAACAGCTTTCGGCCCTCGACAAGGCGCACGTCCTCGCCGACGCGCTGCCGTGGCTGCAGAAGTTCCGCGACAAGATCGTGGTCGTGAAGTACGGCGGCAACGCCATGATCGACGACGAGCTCAAGCGGGCGTTCGCGGCCGATATGGCGTTCCTGCGCACGGTCGGCGTGCACCCGGTGGTGGTGCACGGTGGCGGACCGCAGATCAGCGCCATGCTGAAGAAGCTCGGCATGACCGGGGAATTCCGCGGCGGCTTCCGGGTCACCACGCCCGAAGTCATGGACGTGGTGCGGATGGTGCTGTTCGGGCAGGTGGGCCGGGAACTGGTGGGGCTCATCAACGCTCATGGCCCGTACGCGGTCGGCATCTCCGGCGAGGACGCGCACTTGTTCACCGCGACGCGGCGCACCGTGCAGGTCGACGGCGAGCCCACCGATATCGGCCTGGTCGGCGACGTCACCTCCGTCGAACCGTCGGCCGTGCTGGATCTCATTGCGGCGGGCCGGATTCCGGTGGTCTCCACCATCGCCCCGGACGCCGACGGAGTGGTCCACAACATCAACGCCGACACCGCCGCGGCCGCGCTCGCGGAGGGCATCGGCGCGGAGAAGCTGGTTATCCTCACCGATGTCGAGGGCCTCTACACGAACTGGCCCGACCGCTCGTCGCTGACCACCCGCATCGACACCGACGCGCTCGCCAAGTTGCTGCCGTCGCTGGACGAGGGCATGGTGCCCAAGATGGAAGCCTGCCTGCGTGCCGTCGAGGGCGGCGTCCCGACCGCGCACGTCATCGACGGGCGCGTGGCCCATTCGGTCCTGCTGGAACTGTTCACCGGGGAGGGCATCGGCACGATGGTCACCCCAGCACAGGAGATCTCATGACGACAGCCGACCTGCAGGTGCGGTGGAATTCCGCCCTCATGAACAACTACGGGACCCCGAAGATCGCACTCGTGCGCGGCGCGGGCGCGGTGGTCTACGACGCGGACGGCAAGCGCTACCTGGATTTTCTGGGCGGCATCGCGGTCAACAGCCTCGGGCACGCGCATCCGGCGATTCTCGCGGCGGTCACCGCGCAGCTCGGGACGCTGGGCCATGTCTCGAATCTGTATGCCTCCGAACCGGTCATCGAACTGGCCGAGCGGCTGCTCGCGCACTTCGGGGACGGCAACGGCAAGGCGTTCTTCTGCAACTCCGGCACCGAGGCCAACGAGGCCGCGTTCAAGATGGCGCGGCTGACCGGACGCACCAAGATCATCGCCTGCGAGGAGGCGTTCCACGGCCGCACCATGGGCGCGCTCGCGCTCACCGGGCAGCCGGGCAAGCGGGAACCGTTCGCGCCCATGCCGCCCGGCGTCGTGCACGTGCCCTATGGCGACGCGGCGGCGCTGGCCGCTGTCGTGGACCAGGACACCGCCGCGGTGTTCCTCGAACCCATCATGGGGGAGAGCGGCGTCGTGGTGCCCCCGGCCGACTACCTGGCCAAGGCTCGCGCCATCACCAAAGAGCATGGCGCACTGCTGATCCTGGACGAGGTGCAGACCGGTATCGGCCGCACCGGCGCGTTCTACGCGCACCAGTCGGCGGGCATCGTGCCCGATGTCATCACCCTGGCCAAGGGCCTCGGCGGCGGCCTGCCCATCGGCGCGGTGCTGGCCCAGGGCCCGGCCGCGGACCTGCTGCAACCGGGCATGCACGGCACCACCTTCGGCGGCAACCCGGTGTGCGCGGCGGCCGCGCTGGCCGTGTTGCGGACCATCGACGAAGAGGGTTTGCTCTCGCATGTGGAGACCGTCGGCAAGATCCTGGTCGACGGCATCGAAAGCCTCGACCACCCGCTCGTCGACCATGTGCGCGGCGCCGGGCTGCTGATCGGAATCCAGCTCACCGCCGATGTTTCCGCGCAGGTGGACTCCGCCGCGCGGGAGGCCGGATACCTGCTCAACCCGGCCAAGCCCAATGTGATCCGGCTGGCCCCGCCACTGGTGCTCACCGAGACCCAGGCCGAGAACTTCCTGTCCGACCTGCCCGGCATCCTGGATGCCGCTCAGGCCCCGAAGGAGACCAAGTGACCATCCGGCATTTCCTGCGTGACGACGACGTCACCCCCGCCGAACAGGCCGAAATCCTGGCCCTGGCAGCGGAATTGAAGGCCGACCCGCTCGCCCGCAAGCCGCTGGCGGGCCCGCGCGGCATCGCGGTCATGTTCGAGAAGAACTCCACCCGCACCCGGTTCTCCTTCGAGATGGGCATCGCCCAGCTCGGCGGGCACGCGGTCGTGGTGGACGGGCGCGACACCCAGCTCGGGCGCGAGGAAACCCTCGCCGACACCGGGCGAGTGCTCTCGCGCTACGTGGACGCCATCGTGTGGCGCACCTTCGAGCAGGCGCGACTGGACGAGATGGCCGGGGCCGCAACGGTTCCCGTCATCAACGCG
>NZ_JBSGBY010000603.1:0-5023 GCF_053601505.1 Nocardia sp. NPDC004722 | reverse complement strand
ACATTGGTGGGCCCCGCGTCCGTGTCCGGGTCGAAGACCGTTGCGTAGCGGCCCGCTACCTCGGTGATCTCTCCGGCGGCCAGGTCATCCGCGACACCGCCGAGAAGCTGTGGAACCTGCCCAAGAAGGGCGACGGCGTGCGGTTCTACGTCTTCGACGGCATCGGCAATCCGGCCGCGTTCAAGCGGGAGTACCGCCAGGCGCTCGATCAGCTGCCCCTCGAGGGCGCCGAGGTCGAGCGGGTCCTCGACGAGGCTCGTCTCGCTTTCACTATGAACACCAACCTGTTCGGTGAACTCGGTGCGGAATTCAGCGCGCGGAACTGAAGACTCGCAACGCGCGAGGCCGCCGATCCGGTAATCCAGCGGGGTCGGCGGCCTCGTCTACTGTCGGCCCCGTCCGTCGGGGGCGGGGTCGGCGGCTCTTGCACTCACGCGGCCGGTGAGTTGCCATGGAGGGTATGAGTTTTGCGTTGCTGGTGAGTTTCATCGGGTTGTGCGTGCTGCTGGCGCTCACGCCGGGGCCGGATACCTTTCTGGTGCTGCGATTCTCGATGGCGGGATCGCGACGGGGGGTCGCGGCGGCCGTGGGGTCGGCGTTCGGCGGGATCGTGTGGGCGACCGTGGTGGCCGCCGGTGTCGCGGCGTTGCTCGAGCAGTCGGCGACCGCGTACCGGACGTTGAAGGTGATCGGCGGGATCTACCTGGTGTACCTGGGGGTTCGGGCCTTGCTCGCGCACCGGCGCGGGCACGCGACCGAGGCGGCGGACGAGCCGGTGCCGCAGGGGAAGCCGGTGACCATTCGCTCGGCATTCGCTGCCGGATTGCTGTCCTGCATTTTCAATCCGAAGGTGGGTCTGTTCTATCTCGCGGTGCTGCCGCAGTTCCTGACCCACGTGACATTCGTGAACACACTCACCCTCGGCGCGATCGAATCCAGTGTCGCCGCAATCGAAATGGTGCTGCTGGCGGTGGCGGCCGCACGGGCGGTGGCGCTGTTGAAGCGGCCGAAGGTGCGGGCCGGGCTGGAACAGGCGAGCGCGGCGATTCTGGCGGCGCTCGGCCTGGGGACGGCGGCCTCAGCCGCGACGTAGCTCAGTCCGGATCCGAGCGGGCTCAGTCGGCTATCTCGGCGCGGTGGTAGACGCCGTTGTAGTAGACCAGCGGGCCGACCGCGGGGGAATCCTCGGTGTTGTCGTGCACCTGGGTGACCAGGCCGATGACCAGCGTGTGATCGCCGATCGGGAGCAGCTGATGGACCGTGGCGCGCACCCAGATCGGGGTGCCGTGCAGGACGGGCTCGCCGGTGCCGAGCGTGGTCCACAGCGAACGGTCGGTGAAGCGGTCCTCGGCGGCGCGGCTGAAGCGCTGGGCCAGATGCTTCTGATGCTCGCCCAGGAAGTGCACGACCACCGATTCGGCCCGCAGCATGGCCTCGATGCTGGAGGAGGTCTCGGCGATATTGAACGAGATGAGCGGCGGCTGCGCGGAGAGCGAGGCGAACGAGGTGGCGGTGAAACCGACCGGACCGTGCTCCGAGTTCAGGGTGACGATGGTGACGCCCGCCGGATAGTGCCGCATCGCGGCGCGATATTGCTGCGCGGTAATGCCGCTCAGATCGTCGGGCACGTGTAGCTCGGTGCCGGGCGTCGGTGAATCACTCACGTCACGAAACTACGTGGTCGGCCGCCCGGTTATTCCACGCTGTAAGAAATCGCTCAGTTGCCCGGCTCAATCCACGTCGATGGCCAGCCCCGCGGTGATCCGCACCAGCTCCCCGAAGGTCGTGCGGAACACCGTGTTCGGATGCCCGCCCGCCGCCCACAACTCCCGATGCTGCGCCAGCGCGTTGTCGATGAAGGTGGGCAGATTGGTGGGATGCCCGAGCGGGGCGACTCCGCCGATCGGCTGCCCGGTCACCTCGCGGACCATTGCCGCGGGTGCGCGGCTGAGCGTGCCCTCGAGTCGCTTGCCGGTGCGTTCGAGGTGCACCTGGTGCGCACCGGAGACCAGCAGCAGGACCGGATCGTCGTCGAGCAGGAACACCAGCGATTTCGTGATCGCCCCGACGGTGACGCCGAGCGCCTCGGCGGCTTCCTGCGCGGTGTTGGTGGGACTGGGCTGAGTGATGATCACCCCGTGATGGCCGCGTGCGATCAAGGTGTCGGAAACCTTCGACGCGACGGGTGGCAGCGACCTGCGCATGGCAACCAGGGTAGAGCGATTGCGGTGGATGTGCCGGGGATCAGTACTCGGGATAGCCCTCCTCCGGTCCGAGCAGCGCTCGGATGCGGGCCCGGACGACCGGTCTCAGCTCGTCGATCGTGTGCTCCGAAACCTGCTCGTGCACACAGGAATCGAACACCCGGTCCAGATCGACCGGCGACAGCGCGTGCAGTTCCGCCTCGGCGGCGGTCTGCAACGCGGCGTGACCCGGGTAGGGGCGGCCGTCGGCGATCTTCTGTGCCCAGGTGACATTGCAGCAGCATTCGTACAGGGCGTGGATGGCGCGGACGCGCGAGAGGGAATTGAACCGGTCGAGGCCGATTCCGTGATGTATCGACATCATGCCTCACAAACGGGAAGCGCTGATTGTGCGGACCCGATAATCGTGCGTCCGCAAGCGGGCGTAAGGCACTGGGACGCAGCAGATTTAGCACAGGATTTACACCGCCCCGCCGGGGCTCCCGCACCCCCGATACGCTGGACCGATGACCGAATGGAAGGCTTTCGAGGTCGAAAGCAAGGACCACATCGCCCAGGTGACGCTCACCGGTCCCGGCAAGGGCAATGCCATGGGCCCCGACTTCTGGCGTGAGCTGCCGATCATCTTCGGCGAACTCGACGCCGACCCGGACGTCCGCGCCATCGTGCTCACCGGCTCCGGTAAGCACTTCTCCTACGGCCTGGACCTGCCGGCCATGAGCCCGCTGTTCGGCCCGCTGCTGGCCGACAAGGCCCTGGCCGCGCCGCGCACCGAATTCCTCAAGAACGTGCGCGGCATGCAGGACTCGGTCACCGCGGTCGCCGACTGCACCAAGCCGGTCATCGCCGCCGTCTCGGGCTGGTGCATCGGCGGCGGGCTCGACCTGATCGCGGCCGCGGACGTGCGCCTGGCCAGTGCCGACGCCAAGTTCAGCCTCCGCGAGGCCAAGGTCGCCATCGTCGCCGATATCGGTTCGCTGCACCGGCTGCCGGGCATCATCGGCGAGGGACACCTGCGCGAACTCGCCTACACCGGCAAGGACATCGACGCCGCGCGCGCGGAGAAGATCGGGCTGATCAACGACGTGTACGCGGATCAGGAGGCCGTGCTGGACGCCGCGCACGCGCTGGCCCGTGAGATCGCGGTCAACCCGCCGCTGGTCGTGCAGGGCATCAAGGACGTGCTCGATCAGCCCAAGCGCGGCAAGGTCGCCGACGGACTGCGCTATGTGTCGGTGTGGAACTCGGCGTTCCTGCCGTCGGAGGATCTGACCGAGGCGATCCAGGCGGTCTTCGAGAAGCGCGACCCGAACTTCAAGGGGAAGTAGCTGCTCTTGTAGCAGCTGAAAAGGACGTCACACCTCCGGTTCTGTGCAGCATTCTCGGTACCGGCGAATGACGGTCGTTTCGTGTTGTGCCCGTTGCGGATTCAACACCGAGTCCTGACCGTAGCGAGTCTTATTTCTCGAGTTCGCCGGGCCTAGGATCGATTTCATCGAAGTGACGGGGCGGTGGGGAGAACCGCCCTCGACTGGGGGAAGAAATCATGATCAAGCGAATTCTCGCTGCCACCGTACTGACCGGAGGACTCGCGGCCGGTGCGGTCGGAATCGGGGCGGGCGCCGCGTCCGCGGACTACTGGGCAAGCTATTACTACCTGTCGGATTGCCAGTACAACGGCTACAACGTCAACGACTGGTCCTACTGGCATTACGACCACTACCGCTGCGACTACAACAGCTCGAGCGGGATGTGGGATCTGATCGTGTGGTGAGGAGCCCGCCCGGAACATGAAGGGGTGGTGCGGATTTCCGCACCACCCCTTCATCGTGTCCGGCTCAGTGGCCGCCCTGCTCCTTCAGCCGGGCGTACGCCTCGTCGACCAGCTTCTCGGCCTTCTCACGGCCTTCCCAGCCCTCGACCTTGACCCACTTGCCGGGCTCCAGGTCCTTGTAGCGCTCGAAGAAGTGCGCGATCTCCTTGCGCTGGAACTCCGGGATGTCCTCGACGTCCTGGATGTGATCCCAGCGCTTGTCCTTGTTCGGGACCGCGACCAGCTTCTCGTCGGTGCCGGCCTCGTCGCTCATGATCAGCACGCCGACCGGACGGGCCTCGACCAGCACACCCGGGTACACGGGCTCGGGCAGCAGCACCATGCAGTCCAGCGGGTCGCCGTCGCCGCCGAGGGTGTTCTCGATGTAGCCGTAGTCGGCCGGGTACATCATCGGCGTGTAGAGGTAGCGGTCCAGCCGCACGCGTCCGGTCTCGTGGTCGACCTCGTACTTGTTGCGCTGACCCCGGGGGATCTCGATGGTGACGTCGAACTCCACGTCATCTCCTTCTGTGGGCGGTAGGGCTGCCGACTCGCCAGCTCGTTCGGGGGAACGACTGCGCAACGAGGATAGTGTGGACCGCGAGTGTGTGGGTTCGGCGGGACGTCCCGGGGCCGGCGAGCAGTAGCCATGGCCCCACCACAGGTATCAGGAGACAGCGGCAGGTGTTTGGTCGGAGCAAGCAGAACGTCGGTGGTCTGGAGGCCAAGCGTCGGCGCAGAACCTGGATCCTGGTGTCGTTGGTGCTGGTCGTGGTTCTGGCGGCGGCCGGGTCGGTGGCCCTGATCCTGAAGCCGTGGACCGAGGAATTCCGGCACGGGGGATTGACGATCGCCGCTCCGCCCGCACCCGTGAAGCCGATCCCGCAGGTCGCGCCCGCGCCGGTGACCGCGCCCGCGGCCACCGCCTCCGGCTTGGCGGCCGCGCTCGCGGAAGGGGTGGCGATGGCTTTGACGTACACACAGGCAAAGGTTCTGGGCGTTCTGG
>NZ_JBSGBY010000602.1:0-5054 GCF_053601505.1 Nocardia sp. NPDC004722 | reverse complement strand
CCGATGAGTTCGTCGCCGCCGCGCCCGCGCCGGGCCACGCAGACCGCGCGCGCCACCCGCTCGTCGGCGAGCAGGGCCGCCTCGATCTCGCCGAGTTCGATGCGCAGACCGCGCACCTTGACCTGGAAGTCGCTGCGGCCCAGGTATTCCAGCACGCCGGAACGGCCGCTGCCGCGCCAGCGCACCAGGTCACCGGTGCGGTACATGCGGGTGCCGGGGGTGAACGGGTTGGCCACGAAGCGGTCGGCGGTCAGCGCGCCGCGCCCGAGGTAGCCGCGCGCGAGTTGCACGCCCGCCAGATACAGCTCACCCACGACACCGGGGGCGACCGGTTGCAGGCGCGCGTCGAGCACGTAGGTGCGGGTGTTCCAGATCGGCGCGCCGATCGGCACCTCGGTGGTACCCGGGGTGCAGTGCCAGGCCGTCACGTCGACCGCGGCCTCGGTGGGGCCGTAGAGATTGTGCAGCTGCGGCGCTTCCGGGCCGGTGCCCAGCGCGGCATGGAATTCCGCGACGGTCGCCGCGGGCAGCGCCTCACCGGAGCAGAACACGCGTTCCAGCCCGGTGCAGCCCGCGACATCGGTGTCGGTGAGGAACACCGACAGCATGGACGGCACGAAATGCGCGGTGGTGACGCCCTTCTCGGCGATGATCCGGGCCAGGTAGCCCGGATCACGGTGCCCGTCGGGGGCGGCGATGACCAGTCGCGCGCCGATCTGCAACGGCCAGAAGAACTCCCACACCGACACGTCGAAGGTGGCGGGGGTCTTCTGCAACACCACATCGGAGCTGTCGAGCGGGTAGGCGTGCTGCATCCAGCGCAGCCGGTTCACGATGGCGGCGTGGGTGACGCCGACGCCCTTGGGTTTGCCGGTGGAGCCGGAGGTGAAGATGACGTAGGCCAGATGGTCCGGACGCAGCGGGGCCTGCCGGTCGGCGTCGGTGACCGGGCGGCCGGAACGCTGCGCCAGATCCGCGGTGTCGATATCGAATCGCGGTGCGCTGCGCGGCAGTTCGAGCCGGTCGCGGGCCGTGGTGAGCACGCACAGCGGGCGCGCCTGCTCGAGGATGGCCTGGATGCGGTCGGCCGGGTGGTCCGGGTCGATGGGCAGGTAGGCCGCGCCCGCCTTGACGATGGCGTACATGCCGATCAGCAGGTCCAGGCTGCGGCGCACGGCCAGCCCGACCAGGGTGTCGGGGCCCGCGCCGCGCGCGACCAGTTCGCGCGCGAGGCGGTTGGCGCGCTCGTCGAAGGCGGCGTAGGTGAGGGTGTCGCCTTCGTAGTCGAGGGCGACGCGGCCCGCGGACATGGCGGCGCGGTCGGCGAACAGTCCGGCCAGGGTGCCCTCCTGGCGGGCCACCTGGGTCGAATTCCATTCGTGCAGGACGCGTTCGCGTTCCAGCTCGGTGAGCACCGGCATGTCGGCGATCACGGTCGCGGGGTCGGCGGAGACGAAACGGGCCAGGTAGTCGAGGAATCGGCCGTGGTGCATGGACAGTTCGGCATCGCCGTAGAGGCGCGGGTTGGCCTCGAAGTCGATGTGGATGCGATTGCCCAGGCCGTTGTACAGGTTGATCGACAGGTCCTCGACCGGGCCGGTGGACAGCACGTTGATCGAGCCCATCAGGCTGCCGAACTTCAGCTCACTGTGGAAGAGCATGAGATTGACCATGGGGCCGAAGAAGCCGCGCGAATCCCGGGAATAGCCGCAGTCCCTGCGGATGTCGTCGCTGCGGTAGCGCTGATGCCGCAGCGCGCCGGTGATCTGCAGTTCGATGGCGCGCACGGTGTCGGCGACGGTGTCGGCATCGCTGAACTGCACGCGGATGGGCACCACATTGGACACCACACCGCCGGAACGCCGCAGCGCCACGGTGGTGCGCGCGGATACCGGCAGGCTCAGCACCACGTCCTGGGTGCCGGTCACCGCCCGCACGTAACCGGCGAGCGCGGCCACGAACAGCGCCGAGGAGTTCGAGTTGTGCGCGGTGGCGGCGGCCTCGATGGCGGCCTCGACATCGCGGCCGATCACGGCGGTGGCGCTGCGGCGGCCCGCGTCGGAGACCACCGGCAGTGAACCGTTGGACGACAGGGTGATCGGCTCCCCGGCCCCGGTGAGCTGTTCGCGCCAGTAGTCGCCGTCCGTGACGAAACGGCTGGTGTCCCGGTAGCGGTTCTCATCGGCGTAGATGGTCGCCAGCGGGGTGGCGCGGGAGACCACCGGTTCGGTCTGGTTCTCCAGCGCGGTGTAGATCTCGGCGGCGCGGGTGGTGCCGTTCATGGCGCCGTAGCCGTCGATGACGATGTGGTGGCCGCGGGTGTACCAGATCCAGTCCGAATCACCGACGCGCAGCACCACATTGATGGTGAGCGGATCGTGCTCGATATCGATGGGCGAGCTGGCGTGCTCGTTCATCCAGGCGCGGGCGGCCGCGCGCGGATCCGGCTCCTCGCGCAGGTCGATGCGGGCCCAGCCGGGCCGCCACGTCGGGTCGATCACCTGGTGCGGGACCCCGTCGATCTCCAGCAGCCGCACGTGGCCGACTTCGCTCTCGGACCCGAAGCGTTCGATCGCGTACAGCAGCCGGCCCACGTCCAGATCGCCGTGGATCTCCACGAATTGCGCGATGGTCAGCGGAATGTCGGGTCGGATGCGCTGGGCGTACCAGAGTGCTGATTGCGCGGGAGAAAGCGCGAAAGGTTGAGCCGAGAATTCACCCGAAGAACATTGGTCGACACGGTCGGTGGCCAATGAACTCATCAAACACTCCGTTCTGACGCTGTAGACGCAACTCCCCTAGCCCGAAAAACGATCACGGTGGGTCCCCCGAGTCCGGCGTTCGCGCGCACGCGCGAACCGTAGGACGTGGCCCACGCCCTATGATTCGGAGCATCACGCCGAGCGGATCGGTGGTGATCTCGAGTTGCTCGCCACGAACAGCGTTGGCGGAGCGAAGTTTTAGTTCAGTTACCTCATAGCAAACCTCGCGTTAGGCGCTAAACTCGCATAAGGGAACCGCGCGAACTCGGACATATCGGAAAATCCGAACTGGCCCTGGCAAAATGTTGGCGAATTATCCGCCGGTGCGGGACGGCCCTCTCACACGTGCCCGCGACTGCGCCGAATCAGCGCCACCAGGGTGGCAACCGCGGCCAGGATACACAACAACACCTCCGGCGCGGGGCCCAAATGCGTCGCGAGTGTCGTGTTGTCGCGCAGCGGCAGCGTCGCCACCAGCGCCGCGGGCACGAACTGCTGCGTCTGCTGCTGGATCGTCCCGTCCGCGGTGATCATCGCGCTCACGCCCGTCGTCACCGAAACCACCACGGCGCGACCGTGCTCCACCGCACGCACCCGCGACATGGCCAGTTGCTGATAGGTCATCTCGCTGCGGCCGAAGGTGGCGTTGTTGGAGGGCACGGTGAGAAGCTGCGCGCCCGCGCGCACGGACTGCTCGAAGGCGCGGTCGAAAGCCACCTCGTAACAGGTCGCGACGCCGATGGCGATCTTGTCGCCGCCGCTCGCAGGTCGCACGTGCACCACGCCGTCGCCCTTGCCGGGGACGAAATAGCCTGCGCGGTCGGCGTATTCGGAGAAGTGGCGGAAGAAGTCGCGGTACGGCAGGTATTCGCCGAACGGCTGGATGATCTTCTTGTCGTGGCGCTCGCCGGGCCCGGAGTCACCGTTCCAGACGATGACCGAGTTGGTGGTGGTGCGATCGGCGTTGACCAGGACCGCGCCGACCAGGATGGGAGCCTTCACATCCACGGACGCCTGCGAGATCTCCTGCGCGGCATCGGCATTGCGCAGCGGGTCGATATCGGAGGAGTTCTCCGGCCAGATCACCACGTCCGGCTGCGGGAAGCGGCCCGCCGCGATCTCGCGAGCCAGTTGCTCGGTGCGGTTGACGTGATTGTCGAGAACGGCGCGGCGCTGGGCGTTGAAGTCGAGCCCCAGCTCCGGCACGCTGCCCTGGATGGCGGCGACCGTGATCGGCCGGTTGCCGTCCTCCGGGCCGGGCAGCGCGGTCCGGAGGATCACTCCGGTAACCGGAACTATAGCCACAAGCATTGTCGCAGCAACAATCCGGTTCCACGATGTGAGACGGACCGCTCCCCATCTGGGCGTATTCGATGTGACCGCAGCCACTTCCGGGCTATCGCCCCCGACCCCTCGCAACCTTCGCAAAACCACCAGCGCCAGCGCGGCCAGACCGGTCCCGGTCACCGCCACCGCGAAGCTCACCAACGGCGCGCCACCGATCATCGCGAACGGCAGATACCACCCGTCGGCCTGCCCGAAAGCCAGCTTCCCCCAGGGAAATCCGCCGAACGGAAAACTCGACCGCGCCCACTCCGCCAGCGACCACGCCGACGCCACCCACACCGGCCACCCCGGCAAACTCACCAGCCACCGCGTCAACAGCCCGAACAACCCCACATACAGCGCACACACCGCCGAGAGCGCCAGCCACGGCACCGGCCCCACATAGATCCCCGTCCACGGCAGCAACGGCAGAAAGAACCCCAACCCCGCCACGAACCCCAGCCCGAAACCCCCACGCGCCCTGCGACTTCCCCGCACCGCGAGCGTCAGCAGCGCGATCCCCACGGGCGCGAGAAACCACAACGTCCGCGGCGGAAAACTCGCGAAGATCAGCAGTCCGGCGACGACCGCGGCCACCAGCCGGGTCACCGCGGGCCGCGCGGCGGCACTCTCGGCCACCCGTGCTACCAACCCGGTTCCGCTTCCCCCTGAAGTCCCACACCCCACCGTCCCGGACGTCGGAACACCCTCGCCCGTACCATCTTTCGGGCCGCCGCCGGTACCACCGGCCACCTGCTCCTCATCGCCCGTCAACGCTGCCACCTGTCGGCCCGTCCCGGCGACGTCCACCGCGACCTCTCCCGGATGCCCCGCGCGCGCGGCGGATTCGGCGTACTTTCCGTTGCGCGAACCATCCGGCGGCTCGGCGGTCCGAGCGGGACCGGAACCAGCTGCCGCCGCGCACCTACAACGACGGCGTGCGTGAGATCGCGCAACAGCAGCAGC
>NZ_JBSGBY010000601.1:0-5056 GCF_053601505.1 Nocardia sp. NPDC004722 | reverse complement strand
CGGTCCTGGCGAAACGTCCGGGAGACCGGCCGAGTGGCTACCGATACGGCGTATGCGGGATGATGTCTCTACACCCAGTCGTTGGGCGACAAGGATCCACCTTCGTCAGCGGCGACGCCTACGGCCTGCCCGTCGGCAGCGAGAGCTTCGATGTGGCGTTGTGCGAGCGCGTCTTCGGGCATCTCACCGCGCCCGCCCGTGCGGCCGGTGAGATCGCCCGGGTGCTGCGACCCGGCGGACGCGTGGTGGTGATGGACAGCGACTGGGGCACGGCCATCGTGCATCCCGGCGACCGGCACGTGGTCCACGAGGTCATCGAGACCATGATCGCCGGAACCACCAACCCCTTCGCGGGCCGCCGCCTGGCCGGGCAACTCACGCAGGCCGGACTGGTCGTCGACGACATCGCCTCGCACGCGCTGATCCAGGACGGCGGCGTCGGCGCGGGCGCGCTGGTCGCCCGGGTCGCCGATCGCGCGGTCGCCCGCGGGTCCATCAGCCAGCGCCAGCGCGACGAGTTGCTGGCCGACCTGGAGGCCGGTGCGGCCAGCGGTGACATTCACCTGTCGGTAACCATCTTCGCGGTGCTGGCGCACAAACCCAGCTGACGCGGAAACAGAAGAGGCGCGCACCGTTTCGGGGTGCGCGCCTCTTATTTCGTTGTACGCCTTACGCGTTCATGAGCTTCTCACTGGCTGCGAGCAGCACGCAGGTGGCCAGGCCGTCCATCGCCTTTTCCAGCTCCGCCGTCGACGGGAAGCTGGGGGCGATGCGAATGTTCTTGTCCTCCGGCTCTTTTCCGTACGGGTAGGAGGCCCCGGCGGGGGTCAGCGCGATACCCGCCTCCTTGGCCAGCGCGACCACCTTGCTCGCCGTGCCCTCCAGCACGTCCAGGCTGATGAAGTAGCCGCCCTTGGGCTCGGTCCAGGACGCCACCTTGGACGCACCCAGGCGATCCTCCAGAATCCGCAGCACCAGTTTGAATTTCGGCTCCAGGATCTCGCGGTGGCGCTGCATGTGCGCCCGCACGCCCTCGGCGTCCTTGAAGAAGCGCAGGTGCCGCAGCTGGTTCAGCTTGTCGGGGCCGATCGTCTTCTTGCCCAGGTGCGTCAGGTACCACTCGACGTTCGCGGTGGAGGAGCCGAAGAAGCTCACGCCCGCGCCCGCGAAGGTGATCTTCGAGGTGGAGGCCAGCACGAACACCCGGTTCGGGTGACCGGCCGCCGCGGCCATGCCCAGCACGTCCAGCACCGGCTCGGCGGTGTCGGTGAGCGGGTGCACCGCGTAGGCGTTGTCCCACATCAGGCGGAAGTCCGGCGCGGCCGTCGGCATCGAAACCAGTTCGCGGGTCACGGCTTCGGAGAAGGTGACGCCGGTCGGGTTGGAGTAGTTGGGCACCGCCCACATGCCCTTGATGCTGGGATCGGAGGCCACCAGCTCCGCGATCAGATGCGTGTCCGGGCCGTCGCCCTTCATCGGGATCGGGATCATCTCGAAGCCGAGCGCCTCGGTGATGGCGAAGTGGCGGTCGTAACCCGGTACCGGGCACAGGAACTTGAGCACCGGCTCGTCGACCCAGCGCCGCACCGAATCCGCGTTGCCGTGCAGCATGGAGAAGACCAGCAGGTCGTTCATGATCTCCAGGCTGGCATTGTTGCCGGCCAGCAGATTCGACACCGGAATGTTCAGCAGTTCGCCGAAGATGGCGCGCAGCTCCGGCAGGCCGTGCAGGCCACCGTAATTGCGCACGTCGGTGCCATTGGCGTCACGGTAGTCGGCGGCGCCCGGCAGCTCGAGGAGTTCCTGCGAGAGGTCCAGCTGCTCGGGCGAGGGCTTACCCCTCGTAATATCCAGCGTCAGCTTTTCGGTCTTGAGCTTCGCGTAGTTCGCGGTCTGCGTCTCGTGTTCCGTCACGAGTTCCGCATGGCTCATCAAACCGAATTGCGTCTGCCGAGGCATCTGACAGCCTTTCCAAGGGCGTGGGATCTTTGTCGAGGCTCGTGCCCTCCGCTACTCGAACACGGAGGCGCGAACCCAACCGCCCACGTTACTAGGACGCCCCCGGGAATCCGCAGGGATATACAGACTCTGCGCACCCGGACAAGAGATCCGCGCACCCGGACCCGGAAGTGCGCTGCGCCACAAAAAGAAAGGGGACCCAGCGCACCCGGCAGAGCCCGTTGACCCTTGCTGCCTTCCGGCCCTGGGGGAGTTCACAGGATGCGCGCCGCGCTGGATCCGTCGGCCAGTGTAGCGGCTCACCGCTGCCCCCGCCGCACGGGGTCGATACGATGCCAGCGACATGCGGGGTGCCCCGCTCATTTCCGGAGGGGAAAAAATCAGATGACGAGTTCCGATCCAGGACAGGGTGGGGCGCACGATCCGGCGAAGGCGCAGGAAACCGCGCAGTGGTGGGCCACCGCGCCCACCGGAACCGAGCCCGGCCAGCCGGTCCAGGGCGCGGACCCGACCATGCTGAACTACGGGACGTCGGGCATTCCCGCCTACACCCCACCGGCCCAGCACCTGCCGCCCGCCCAGTCCGGCGGCGGTTACCCGCAGCAGCCGATGCCCGGCTATCCCCAGCCGCCGGTGTCCGACGCCTACGCACAGCAGCCGATGTCCGGCGGATATCCGCAGCAGGCCGCGCCGATCGGTTACGGGCAGCCGGTGTCCGGTGGATTCCCGCAGCAGCAACAGCAGTTCGCCCCGCCGCCCCCGGTCCCGCCCGCCGGACCCGGTTACGGCTATCCGGCGCAGCCGCCCCGCTCGGGCGGCAACAAGACCGGTTTGATCATCGCCGCCGTCATCGGCCTCGTGGTGGTCGTCGGCGCGGTCATCGGCATCGTCGCGTTCTCGGGCAGCGACGGTGGTGGCGGCGGAGGCGCCAAGAAGAACGCGGGCAAGTACACGATGGACGGTGTGACCAACGGCTGCACCGTGATCGACACCTCGGCGCTGAGCAAGTTCGCCGCCAATTCCAAGGGCACCCCCGAGCACTCCGAGACCAAACCCACGGATTACTCGGGTGGCCGCTTCGAATGCCGCGCGGGCAACGAGGAGACCACCAAGCCCGACAAGTACGGCTCCACCAATACCAACACCGCCGACCTGACGCTCAATGTGTCTTTCCTGAGCGGTGCGTCCAGTGCGTACAACCGCGCCGAGTACGACCTGTGGAAGACCTCCGACACCGGCACGACCGGCAGCGGCCGCACCTCCGGTGACCTCGCCGGCATCGGCGAAGCGGGCTACTGGGTGTCCAAGTCCGACGACTACACCTACTTCACCAGCACCGACTACACCTGCGCGGTCAAGGACGACAATGTCTCGGTCAAGATCAACATCCGGCTGACCACGTACAAAGGCAAGGACGTCAGCAAGGACGACCTGGCCCAGGTCTGCAAGGACCAGACCCGCAAAGCACTCACGAATGTGAAGAAGAAGTAGCCGCCGACCACGGCATTTGCTTCGAGCGGGGGTACACCCGGTATATTGCTCGACGGAGGATTCGCCTAGTGGCCTATGGCGCTCGCCTGGAACGCGGGTTGGGTTAACAGCCCTCAGGGGTTCAAATCCCCTATCCTCCGCTGTGACGGCCCCGGTTGGAAGCTAACGCTTCCGGCCGGGGCCGAGTTCGTTTCACGAAACAGGTTGCATGGACCCCGATTTCACCATCGACGCCCGCTTGGACAGCTTCGTCCGAGGGCTGCGAACACGACGCGGGTGGACCCGGGTACGCGCCGCCAAGGAAGCCAATGTCGGCCTGGCGACCTATCGCAAGATCGAGCGCGGCGAGACCGCGGGCTATGGCGAGGTCGCTCTCGAGGGGATCGCGGACTCGCTGTGTGACAACGAACACGAGCGCGCGCACCTGTGGGCGCTGGCGGGTCGCCCGGAATTCTCGGCCATGCAGCGGGTGGTCTCGGCGGTCGGATCAATCCAGAAGATCATGCGGCAGTTCGACCCGTACCCGGCCGGCTGGATGACCGAGGGCTGGCGGATCGAACTGGCCAATGACCGCTTCCGAGAGCTGTACCCCGGCATGATCGACGCGCCGTCGGTGCCCGAATGGGTGTTCTTCGATCCGCGGGCCCGACTCGTCAGCCCGGACTGGTGGCGCGAAGTGGAGTCGCTGGTCGGGGTGTGCCGGCATCTGCTCACCGACCCGGGCACCCGTGACCAGGTTCTGCCGATCCTCGAGGCGCTACGACCGTCGCCGATCTTCCGGCAGGTGTGGGCCTCGGGGATCGTGTATACCCAGCGGCCCTCGCCCCTGCGCCGAATCTGGTCACCGGCGCAGGAGACGACCCTCCTCTACGAGGAATTCCTGCTGCCCACCATGGCGGGCGGCGTGCTGATCCTCACCATTCCCGCGGACGAGACCGAGGTCACGGAGCTGGACTGGGGTCTGCGACGGTACTGAGGAAGCGACGGATCAGCGCGGCGTCGGCATCTCCCTCGAAGCGCAGTGTGGGAGCGGTGATATCGCCGAGCATCACCGTCAGATCGTCGCGATAGAGCAGACAGCGCACCGCGGCCGAGGTCGCGGCCGAATCCGGTTCGGGGACAGCCGCATCGGTGTCGCCCAGCAACAGGGCGCGCACCCGGGCCGGGCGCTGCAACGCCATGCGCTGCGCGACCATGCCGCCCTGGCCGTGCCCGCCGAGGGCAACCCGGTCCATCCCGAGCGCCTCGACCAGGTCCCACGCGTCGCGGGCCAGATCCCACAGGGTGTACTCGGCCTCGATCGCCGCGGTCCGGCCGTGCCCGCGCGAGTCGACGGTGAGTACCCGATAGTCCGGCGCCAGGTCCCGGCGCAGTGCCGCCCACATCTCCGAGTCGCGGAAGAGATCGTGCAACAGCAGCACCGCGGGTCCGTCGCCACCGGTGTCGCGGTAGTGCAGCCTGGTTCCGTCGAAGGTGGTCACGATCGGCACGAATCCGGTCCTTCTTTCCTGGGATTCCCTCGCGCCGGCGCGGATTCCCGGCGCAGCGCGTGGACGGTCTCGTCCACCGCGGATTCCAGCAGCGCGGCATAACCGTCGAGATCCGC
>NZ_JBSGBY010000600.1:0-5057 GCF_053601505.1 Nocardia sp. NPDC004722 | reverse complement strand
GCCTCGCACCGGCTGCCCGAGGTCATCGACGCATGGTCGCACGCGGCCGAGACGCATCCGGACGCGCCGCCGCCGGTGCGGACGCCGCCGGGGGCGAGCACCGAGATCGCGGCCGTGGCAGGCGCTTTGGACCGCGTGCAGACCACCGCCTTCGAACTCGCCTCCCAGCAGGCGCTGGTGCGACACAACACCACCGAGTCCATGGGCAACCTGGCGCGGCGCAATCAGAACCTGGTGCACCGGCAGCTCGCGTTGATCAGCGAGTTCGAGCGCGAGGAGCTCGACCCGCAGGGCCTGGCCAATCTGTTCGAGCTCGACCACCTGGCGACCCGCATGCGCCGCAATGCCGAGAGCCTGCTGGTGCTGGTCGGCGAGAGCAGCCCGCGCCGGTTGTCGCGGCCGATCGCCCTGGTCAATGTGATTCGCGCGGGCATGTCCGAGGTGGACGACTACCGCCGCGTGGTGTTGCGCCGGGTGGAGGACGTCATGATCGCGGGATCGGTGGCCAGCGAGCTGTCGCACATGATCGCCGAGCTGATCGAGAACGGCCTGGCCTTCTCGCCGCCGGATCTGGAGGTCGAGATCTACGGCCGCCGTGGGCCGCAGGGGTATCTGCTGGCCGTGGTCGATCACGGCGTCGGCATGTCGGCGGAGCAACTGGAGCGCTCGAACGCCAAGCTGCGCGGGGAAGAGGACTTCATCGTCGCGCCGACGCGCTACCTGGGCCACTACGTGGTGGGTCGGCTCGCGCAGCGGCTCGGAGTCCAGGTGGAGCTCAACACGTCGCCGGTCAGCGGGATCGTCGCGCGTCTGACCCTGCCCGCGGAAATCCTTGCCGCGGACCAGGATCAGCATCCCGAGACGGTGCAGGCCCTGATCACCGGCACCATGGTGGCCCCGGTATGGGGCGCGGATTCGCAGGCCGCACCCGCGCCGGAACCGCCGCGCGCCGCCGCCGCGCCCGCCCTGCCCACCGGCTTCGCCGCCGCCGGACCCGCACTGCACGCGCCCCAACCGGAGTTCGCGGCCCAGCCGCAGCCCGCCGCCCCGCCGAATACCGGCGCACTGCCGATGATCGCCGCGCTGCCGAACGGTGCCGCCCTGCCGAATGTTGCCGGACTGTCGGATATTTCGGCGCGGCCGGAGGTCGCGCCCCAGCCCGCTGCCACGTCTCTGCCCACTGTCGCGTCCCAGCCCACCGTCGCGTCCCAGCCCGCTGTTGCGGCCTTGCCGACGGCGGCCCCGCCGGACACGGCGGGCCCCGCGACCGGCACTACACCCGTCGTGCGTACCACCCGCAATGGACTTATCAAGCGCGACAAGCGATCTCGCGCCGAGACCCCCGGACCGCAATCCCGCCCCGACTCCGGCCGCGCCCAGCGCCCGGAATCCGGTGCGGCGCCGGACCGGACCCCCGAGGAAACCCGGACCATGCTGTCGTCCTTCCGCGCCGGTCACGAGCGCGGCGCCACGATCGCCCCGTCCGTGCCGAACGCAGAGGAGAACTGGTGAGCACCCAGCTGCCGAGCGCCACCCCGCACACCTTCAACTGGATGCTGGCGAATTTCGTGCGAGACACCGCGGGGGTGCGGGACACCGTCGCGGTGTCCTCGGACGGCTTGCTCATCGCGATGTCCGACGGTCTCGATCGGGCGGGCGCGGACCGGCTCGCCGCCATGGTGTCCGGGCTCGCCAGCATTTCGCGCAGCGCGTCGCGCAGCTACTCCTTCGACGGCCTGAAGCTGATCATGATCGAGATGAAGCGCGGCTTCCTGCTGGTCTCGACCATGGGCACCGGCAGTTTCCTGGGCGTGATCGCCGACGGCAACTGCGATGTGGGCCTGGTCGGCTACGAGATCTCGGTGCTCGCCGAGCGCGCGGGCTCGCTGCTGGATCCGGCCCTGATCTCCCAGCTGCGAGAGAACATGCGCCGATGAGAGATTCCGACTTCGCCGCGGGCGCGGACCCGCACGACGACCACAACAATTTCGTGCGCCCGTTCGTGGTCACCGGCGGCCGCACCACACCCGTGATCGACGGGCTGCGCATCGAAACCCTGGTGCAGGCACCGCCTTCGGCGCTCTCCGCGCCCTTGCAGCTCGAGCAGCGCGCCGTCGTGCAGTTGTGCCAGCGGCCCTGCTCGATCGCGGAAATCGGTGCGCTGCTGCATATTCCGGTGGGCCTGGCCAAGGTGATCGTGAGTGATCTCGCGGCCGCCGGGTTCCTCGCCGTGCGCGAGGCCCCGGAGCTGTCCGTCGCTGCGATCGAGAGGATCAGGGATCTTGTTCGGGCACTCTGACACCCGCGCCGTACCCGCCGAGCCACGCCCCGCCCCGATCCTGCCGTCGTCGGTGAAGATCGTGGTCAGCGGCGGATTCGGCGTCGGCAAGACCACGTTCATCGGCGCCATCTCCGAGATCGAGCCGCTCGCCACCGAGGCCGCCATGACCGAGGCCGCGGTGAACATCGACGATCCGGGCCGGCGCGACCAGAAGACGCAGACCACGGTGGCGCTGGACTTCGGCCGCATCACCCTGGACCGCTCGCTGATCCTCTACCTGTTCGGCACACCCGGCCAGGACCGGTTCGTGTTCCTGTGGGACGACCTGGTCGACGGCGCGCTCGGCGCGGTGCTGGTGGTCGACACCAGCCGCATCGACGACTGCTTCCCGGTGCTGGACTACTTCGAGGAGCGCAATACGCCGTTCGTGGTGGTGGTCAACCGCTTCGAGAACGAGACGCGGTTCGATCTGGACGAGGTCCGCGAGGCGCTGGAGCTCGACGACGGGATTCCGCTGCTGGAATGCGACGCACGCGACCGGGAATCGGTGAAGAACGTGCTCGTGGCCCTGCTCGAGCAGGTGCTGTTCCACTTCGTCACGGTGTGAGAGGAGATCGTCCGTTGTTCACCACCCGTCCCACCCTGCAGGGCACCTTCGGCATGGTGTCCTCCACTCACTGGCTGGCCTCGGCCACCGCGATGGCTGTGCTCGAGGACGGCGGCAATGCCTTCGACGCCGCCGTCGCGGCGGGCTTCGTGCTGCACGTGGTGGAACCGCACCTCAACGGCCCCGCCGGTGAGGTGCCGATCATCCTCGCACCGGCGGGCCGCCCGGCCCGGGTGCTGTGCGGCCAGGGGCCCGCGCCCGCGGGCGCGACCATCGAGCACTACCGGGGTCTCGGCCTGGATCTGGTGCCCGGCACCGGTCCGCTGGCCGCCGCGGTGCCCGGCGCGTTCGACGCGTGGATGCTGCTGCTGCGGGATCACGGCACCAAGCGACTGTCCGAAATCCTGTCCTACGCCATCGGTTACGCCGAGCACGGGCATCCGGTGGTCGAGAATGTCGGGCGTACGGTGGCGGAGGTCGCAGAGCTGTTCGAGTCCGAATGGACCAGTTCGGCGGCGCTGTACCTGACCGGCGGTCGCCCGCCCGCGCCGGGCGCGCTGCTGCGCAATCCGGCCCTGGCCGCGACCTGGCGACGCGTGATCGCGGAGGCCGAGGCGGCGGGCGCGGAGCGCGAGACGCAGATCGAGGCGGCCCGGCGCGTGTGGCGGGAGGGCTTCATCGCCGAGGCGCTGGCCTCCGCCGCCGCACGGCCCGCCATGGACACCTCGGGTGAACGCCACGCGGGCACGCTCGACGGCGGGGATCTGGCGAAATTCGAAGCCACGTACGAGGATCCGGCGACCTACACCTGGAACGGGTGGACCGTCGCCAAGCCCGGACTGTGGAGTCAGGGGCCGTCGTTCCTGCAACAGCTGGCGCTGTTGTCCGAGCTTCCGGCCTACGGCACCCCGGAGTACTACCACGTGCTCATCGAGGGTTCGAAGCTCGCCATGGCCGACCGCGAGGCCTGGTACGGCGACAATCCGACGGTCCCGCTCGAAGCGCTGCTGTCGCCGGAGTACAACGCGCAACGCCGGGCACTGATCGGAGCGCACGCCTCGGCGGAGCTGCGCCCGGGCAGCCCGGACGGGCGGACGCCGCGGCTGAGCGCTTTCGCGTCGGATTCCGTTGCGGTGGTGCCGAGTTCGCTGGGCGCGGGCGAGCCGACCGTGGGCTCCAGCGGCGCGACCAAGGGCGACACCTGTCACCTCGACGTGGTGGACCGCTGGGGCAATATGGTCGCCGCGACGCCCAGCGGCGGCTGGTTGCAGTCCAATCCCGTGATCCCGGAACTGGGTTTCCCGCTCGGCACCCGCCTGCAGATGGCGTGGCTGGAGCCGGAGCTGCCGAATTCGCTGACCCCGGGCCGTCGTCCGCGCACCACCTTGAGCCCGTCGCTGGCCTTGCGCGACGGGGTCGCGGTGATGGCGTTCGGTACTCCCGGCGGCGATCAGCAGGATCAGTGGAGTCCGCACTTCCTGCTGGCGGTGGCCCTGCGCGAGCAGGTGCGCGGCGGCCTCGACCTGCAAGGCGCGATCGACGCGCCGAACTGGCATCAGGAGAGCTTCCCCGGCTCGTTCTATCCGCGCACCATGAATCCCGGTGCGGTGGTGGTGGAATCGCGGATCGGCGCCGAGGTGATCGACGAGCTCGAGCGGCGCGGTCACCGGGTGACGGTGGGCGGGCCGTGGTCGGAGGGCCGGTTGTGCGCGGTGGCGCGCGACCCCGAGACCGGTGTGCTCTCCGCCGGTGCGAATCCGCGCGGCATGCAGGGTTACGCCGCCGGTCGATGATCGAACATCTCATGAGAATGACCTTCCCTTTTCGTCCTCGGAACTCGAAGTAGGTTGTCGCCCATGCTCGTTCGCCTCTCCAAGCTGATGGGGCTCACCGCGGCGGCCGTCGTGCTGGCCGCCTGCGCGTCGCCCCATGAATCCACTCGAAGCGGTACGCACGCCGACGATTTCGGCACCCCGGTGGGAACGCAGTCGGTGAAATCCGGCGGCGATCTCGTGATGGGCCTGTCGTCCGAACCGGATCGGCTGGACCCGACCACGTCCAGCTCGCTGTTCACCCGGTACGTGATGAGCTCGATCTGCGAGAAGCTCTACGACAACGACTCGGCCGGAAACCTGGTGCCGCAGTTGGCGACCGCGCTGCCGACGGTCT
>NZ_JBSGBY010000599.1:0-5083 GCF_053601505.1 Nocardia sp. NPDC004722 | reverse complement strand
TGAGCAGGGTGTCGGCGCGCAGCAACTCCACATTGCCGGGCACGAACTCCTCGAGGCCGCCGGTCCCCTGCTCCTCCGAACCCTCCGACCCAGCACCGCTACTTCCGGGATCGGACCAGCTATGAGTACTGAGCGATCACTGCGGGCCGTGGCGGCGTACGCGGTGCTGGTGTTGGGCGCGCTGATCACGGTCGCGCCGCTGGTGTTGAGCGCGATGACGGCGGTGAAGACGCCCGCGCAGTTCGCGAACGAATCCGCCCTGGCCGCACCGCATCCCGCCACGCTCGACAACTTCCGGACGGTGCTCGACCAAGGGCTCGGCCGGGCGCTGGCCGTGACGGCGCTGATGACCGTGTGCATCACCGGCGGTCAGCTGCTGGTGTCGGTCATGGCCGCATACGCCTTCGCGCGCATCGACTTCCCCGGGCGCGACGTGCTGTTCTGGGTCTACCTCGCCACCATGATGGTGCCGAGTGCGGTCACCCTGGTCCCGCTGTATCTGATGTTCGCGAAACTCGGCTGGCTCAACACCTTCTGGGCGCTGGTGCTGCCGTTGCTGTTCGGGTCGCCCTACGCGATCTTCCTGCTGCGCCAGTACTTCCGGGCGATTCCGATGGAGATCATCGACGCCGCCCGGGTGGACGGGGCCACCACTCTCGACATCCTGGTGAGCGTGGTGGTGCCGTTGAGCCGCCCGATCCTGGCCACCCTCACGGTCATCACCGTTGTCTCCCAGTGGAACAGCTTCATGTGGCCGCTCGTCGCCGCGTCCGGGCCGAAGTGGCAGGTACTGACCGTGGCCACAGCGAACCTCCAGACGCAGTACAACGCGCAGTGGACGCTGATCATGGCCGCGACCACGCTGGCGATCGCGCCACTGGTGGTGTTGTTCGTGGTGTTCCAACGGCAGGTGCTGCGGTCCATCGCGACGACGGGACTGAAATGAAGGATTCCACCCGGGCGGTGCTCGGCATGGTCGTGGTCGCCGTGCTGCTGGTGGCGGCGGCGCTGTGGCTCGGACGCGATACCGAGGCCGGTGGGCGCACCGTGGTGCGGCTGCGAATCTGGGATCAGGGCTTCGTCTCCGCCTACCGCGCGTCGCTGGACGAGTTCGAACGCGCCAATCCCGATGTGGAAGTGCGGATCACGCTGGTGCCGTGGGCCTCCTATCAGCAAAAACTGCGGCTGGATGTGGCGGGCGGGGTCGCCGACGACCTGTTCTGGAGCAACCTCTACGAGGACTACGCCGACAGCGGGCACCTCATGGACATCGGGGCGGCGCTGGGAGCGCAGGCGGCGAGCGCGTGGGACCCGCAGGCCGTGCGGCAGTACACCCGCGACGGAAAGCTTTGGGCGGTACCGCAATTCGTGGACGGCGGCACCGGTGTGTACGTCAATCTGGACCTGCTCGCGCGTGCGGGCGTCGATTCCGCCGAACTCGCCGCGGCCCGCTGGAGCCCCGATCCCGGATCCGACACCTTCCGGCCGCTGCTGCGACGGCTGGCGGCCGTGTCGACCTGGCCGTACAACGCCGCCAACGACTTTCAATCCATCACGCTGCCGTATCTCGGGTCGGCGGGCGGGCAACTGCAACGCGACGGGCGATTCGACTTCGATTCCCCGCAGGGGCGCGACGCCTTCGGCTACACGGTGGGCCTGGTCGCCGACCGGCTCTCGCCTTCGGCCGCCGACACCAGCAGCGCCAGTTCCGATTTCGCCAAGAACGCCTTTCTGCAAGGACGCATGGCACTGTTCCAGTCAGGCACCTTCAACCTGGCCGCGATCGCGCAGCAGGCCGGATTCCGGTGGGGTGTGGCCATGATTCCCGCGGGCCCGGCCGGGCGGGTGAGCGCGAACAATGCCATCGGGGTCGCGGGGAACGCGGCCACCGCGCACCCGGAGGCGGTCCGGCGGGTGCTGGCGTGGCTGGGCAGCGCGGCGGGCAATCGCTATCTGGGCGTGGCGGGCGCGACGATTCCGGCGGTGGTGTCCGACCAGCAGGTCTACCGCGATTACTGGGCCGCGCACGGCGTCGATGTGTCGCCGTTCTTCGAGGTGTTGCGCGGCAACGAGATCGCGGCGGGCGGCGGGCCCGGGTTCCCGGCCGCATTGCAGGCGATCACGCCCGTGCTCGACGAGATGTATCTGGGCCGAATCCCGGTACCCGACGCGCTGGCCCGCGCCCAACGGGCGGGCGACGCGGCGCTCGCGCAGCAGTGAGGCGCGCTCAGATGCGGCTGTGATCGGTGTACGGCGTGCGCGGGCCGAACTTCGGCTTGTGCGCGAAACCGGCCAGCCCGAGCAGCCGCACGGCCCGATACCGGTGCGGGCGCAGCGGTTCGAGGTATTCGACCATGGCGTCGTCGTCGATCGGCTTGCCCAGGAGGGTCCAGCCGACGGTCGCGGCGAGATGGAAATCGCCCACCGACAACGCGTCCGCGTCACCGAAGGCGCGCTGCGCGATCTCGGCGGCCGTCCACACCCCGATGCCGGGCACGGTGCGCAGGCGTCGCGCCGCCTCCTGCGGGCCGAGCTCGGCCGCCTGCTCCAGCTTCGGTGCGATACGGGCCGCCAGCACAATGGTTTTCGATCGCTGCGGCTCCACATTGGCGCGGTGGTAGACCCAGGACGGGATGTGCCGCCAGGTCTCCGCGTCCGGCATCACCCGCAGGCCCTGCGGGGCCGGGCCGGGCGCGGGAGTCCCGTAGCGCCACACCAGTTTTCGCCAGGACTCGTGCGCGGTGCGGGTGTGCACCTTCTGTTCCAGCACGGCCGGGACCAGCGCCTCCCACACCAGGCCGGTGCGCAGCATGCGCAGCCCGGGATTGCGGCGGTGCGCCTCGGCCACCTTGGGATGTTCGGGGGTGAAGTCGCTGAGGTCCTCGTCCAGGCACAGCATGGCGGGCAGGCGCTCGAGGAACTCCTCCGCGCCCGCACCCCAGGCCCGCGCCTCGACGCTGTGTCGGTCGGCCTGGCGCAGCCGGAAGGTGACCTCGCCCGACGGCATGCGGGAGGCGTGCCAGTGCGCGCCGTCCGGGGTCTCGCGGTGACAGGGATCACCGAACCCGCGTCGCAGCGGAGAGACGGTGGCGGCCAGATCGATCGGGCGTTCGCTGGATACGGTCCGATTCCGCGCGCCGGACGCCGCACTGGTCGGTGCGGGCGGCGCTGAAGTCACCGCGACATTCTATTTGGTAACGCGACGAACGACGACGGCGATTGTCTGCTCGATCGGCAAATGCTCGGCATTGTTAGATGAGGGAAGGGCACCTGCCCCGCATCCATACCGGATGGGGCAGGTGCCCTTCAGTTTCACGGGCCGGGGGCATCCAGCAAGAACTGGGCGAGGTGACGGGAAGTACGCCCGGCTAGCTGCGCGGCCTGGGTACGACAGGAGAAGCCGTCGGCGAGCAGGATCGAATTCTCCGGCGCCGCCCGCAGCGCGGGCAGCAGGCCGCGCTCGGCCACGGCGACCGAGACGTCGTAGTGCCCTCGCTGCATTCCGAAATTTCCGGCAAGTCCACAGCAACCGGATATTTCGGTCACCGTCGCGCCGGTGCGCCGCAGAATCCGGCGATCGGCCTCGAAACCGAGCACGGCATGCTGATGGCAGTGCGGCTGGACCACGACGGTCTGCCCGGTGCGGTCCGGTGGCCGCCACTCGGGCTGGGTCTCGAGAAATTCGGCCAGGGTGAGGATCGCGGACGCGACGGCGGTGGCGCGCGGGTCGTCGGGCAGCAGGCGTGGGAGATCCTCCCGCAGGGCGGCCGTGCAGGACGGTTCCAGGCCGATCACCACGCCGCCCGCGCGGACGTGGGTGTCCAGCGCGTCGACGGTGGCGCGCAGCCGCTTTCGCGCGGCATCCAGCTGCCCGGTGCTGATCCAGGTCAGACCGCAGCACACCCGCCGGTCGGGGATGGTCACCCGGTGCCCCAGGGACTCGATCAATTCCACGGCGGCACCGGCGATCTCGGGATCGAAGGCATCGGTGAAGGTGTCGAGCCACAGCAGTACGCCGGTCCCGCCACCGGCCGCCGCCCGCGCCGAACGCCGGAAACTCCTGGCTGCCAGGCGTGGCACCGCGCGTCGGGGATCCATACCCGCCGCCCGCAGCCCCAGTTTCCGCAGCGGGGAGAGCGAGCTCAGGGCATTGGCCAGCCGAGGCAGCCGAGTCGCCGGGCCGAGCCAGCGCGGCAGGCCGCCCAGGGTGTAGTGGTCGATCGGGCGCGGTCTGCGCCGGTAACGGCGGTAGAGCGTCTCGGATTTGTAGGTGGCCATGTCGACCCCGGCCGGGCAGTCGGACCGGCATGCCTTGCAGGACAAGCACAGATCGAGCGATTCGGCGACAGCCTCGGAGCGCGGATCGAGCGCGCCGCGCACGACCTCCTGGAGCACGCGGGCACGACCCCGGGTGCTGTCCTTCTCATCGGCGGTGGCCAGATACGACGGGCACATGAAACCGCCGGAGGCGTGCGTATCGGCGCGGCACTTGCCGACACCGACGCAACGATGCACCGCCGTGGACAGGTCGCCGTCCTCGGGGAAGGTGAAGCCGCCGGTCGACGGCAGGGGACGCAGACCCGCCAGCCGCAGGTCGGCGTCGAGGGGTCGCGGATGCACGAGGACGCCGGGATTGAGGACGTCGCCGGGATCGAACAGGGCCTTGAACTCGGCGAAGGCGTCCAGCGCCGACTGGGAGTACATGTGCCGCAACAGTTCCGAGCGGGCCCGGCCGTCGCCGTGCTCACCCGAGAGAGAACCGCCGAACTTCACCACCTGCCGGGCGGCGTCCTCGAGGAAGGCCCGGAAGCGTTGCGGCGCATCGGCGATCGGCAGGTCCAGCCGGACGTGAATGCAGCCGTCCGCGAAATGGCCGTACAGCAGGCCGTCCAGCCCGTGTTCGCGGGTGAGGTCGGCGAAATCGCGCAGGTAGTCGCCCAGCCGTTCCGGCGGCACAGCGGCGTCCTCCCAGCCGGGCCAGGCCGGGTGCACCCGCGCCCACTGCCGCCGCACCCGGGCTTCGTCGCGCCAGACGTAACTGCTCAGCAGCAGCCCGCGCATGGCATCCATCGCCGTATAGACG
>NZ_JBSGBY010000598.1:0-5093 GCF_053601505.1 Nocardia sp. NPDC004722 | reverse complement strand
CGCAGGTCTGGGCCGATCTGGCCGACGGCCCGGCCGCGCCGCTGGATCTCGAGGTCGACATCGACGCGAATCCGGAGCTGGCCCGGGAGCTGAATGTGCTCTCGCTGCCGACCACTTTCGTATTGGATTCTCGAGGATTGGAACGCTTCCGGATCTCCGGCGTTCCGAAGGCGGCGGATCTGCGCACGTCATTGGCCTCTTTGTCGGATTCCGACGCCGCCGAGTGACCAGCATTACGAACCCCGGGTCCAATTTCCCCCGAAAATTGGGTAAACTCCCTCTCGTGCAATCCAACCGCGAGCTGATGCTCACCCGACGCCGCACGGTAGACCTGTGCCGGCTCGGTGGTTGTTGCTGCCTGTGCCGCTAGCCGGTCGGCCTTTCGTATTCCTCTGTCGCCGACCGGAGTTGTCCCCGCTGTCGAGAGATCGTTTCCGATCCTCCGGCGATTTGGCCAATAACCCTTCCGCGCAGGAGTACTCCCATGTCGAACCCCTCACCCACTGCCTTACCCACCGGTCAGGTCGATGTCCGCGGCCCGCGTTTCGCCGCCTGGATCACCACCGCGGTGCTGGCCCTCGTCCTGATCGTCGCCGTCTTCTCCGTCCCCGCCGCCACCGTGCTGCTGGCCTTGCAGGCCATCGTGTTCGGCCTGAGCGCCGCCTACGGCCCGCGTCGTAGCCCGTACGGCCGGATCTACGCCGCCGCGGTGTTGCCGCGCATCGGCGCGCCGACCGAGCTGGAACCCGTTGCGCCGCTGCGGTTCGCGCAGCTGGTCGGCCTGGCGTTCGCGGTGCTGGGCGTGCTCGGTTTCGCGGCGGGCAGTGTGGTCGTCGGTGCGATCTTCACCGGCTTCGCGCTGTTCGCGGCCTTCCTGAACGCGGCCTTCGGAATCTGCCTGGGCTGCAAGATCTATCCGCTCGTCGCGCGGTTCCGTGCCCCGTCGACCTCGAACTCCTCCGTATAACCCTCAACCAACGAACGCAACGCCTTCCCACGGCACCGCATCGAAAGGAACAACATGGCTCGCTCCGATGTCCTGGTCTCCGCAGACTGGGTCGAAGAGAACCTGAACACTCCGGGCGTCGTCCTGGTCGAGGTCGACGAGGACACCTCGGCCTACGACCTGGGCCACATCGAGGGCGCCGTGCGTCTCGACTGGAAGAAGGACCTGCAGGACCAGGTTCGCCGCGACTTCGTCAACCAAGAGCAGTTCTCCGCGCTGCTGTCGGAGCGTGGCATCGCCAACGACGACACCGTGGTGCTCTACGGCGGCAACAACAACTGGTTCGCGGCCTACGCGTACTGGTACTTCAAGCTCTACGGCCACCAGGACGTGAAGCTGCTCGACGGTGGCCGCAAGAAGTGGGAGCTCGACGGCCGCCCGCTGGTCAAGGACGTCAACGTCCGCGCCGCCACCGAGTACAAGGCGTCCGCGCAGGACCTGTCCATCCGCGCGTTCCGTGACGAGGTCATCGAGGCCATCGGCGCCAAGAACTTGGTCGACGTGCGTTCGCCCGACGAGTTCTCCGGCAAGATCCTGGCCCCGGCCCACCTGCCGCAGGAGCAGTCGCAGCGTCCGGGTCACATCCCGACCGCCATCAACGTGCCGTGGTCCAAGGCCGCGAACGAGGACGGCACCTTCAAGAGCGACGCCGAGCTGGCGGAGATCTACAAGGAGGCCGGTCTGGACGGCGACAAGCTGACCATCGCCTACTGCCGCATCGGCGAGCGTTCCTCGCACACCTGGTTCGTGCTGCAGGAGCTGCTGGGCCACCAGAACGTCAAGAACTACGACGGGTCCTGGACCGAATACGGTTCCCTCGTCGGTGCACCGATCGAGTTGGGAGCGTAATCAATATGTGTGCTGCACCTACCCAGGGACAGGCCATCCCCGCCGGCGTCGACGTCGAGAAGGAGACGGTCATCACCGGCCGCGTCCTGACCGCTGACGGCCAGACCGTGGGCGGCGCGTTCGTCCGCCTGCTGGACGGCAACGGCGACTTCACCGCCGAGGTCGTGGCCTCGGGCACCGGCGACTTCCGCTTCTTCGCCGCGCCGGGCGCGTGGACCATCCGCGCGCTGTCGGCGTCCGGCAACGGCACCGCCGAGGTGTCGCCGGAGGGCAACGGCATCCACAACGTGGACGTCACCGTCGCCAAGTAACACGAAACATCAAGAACGGCCCCGGGATTCATGATCCCGGGGCCGTTCTCGTGTTCGCACAAGATTTTCCCGGGGTCGTTTTCACCTGATCTCGCCGGTGGGATTAGACTCCGAGACGTGGTGCTTACCTTCGAGATTCTGCTGGTTCTCGTCTCCGTGCTGATCGCCTGGTTCGGTCTGTACGTCCTCTACCGGCTGTTCACCGAGTCGTGACAGAACCGGCCCACGAGAACATCGAAAACGGAGTGGCCAACGGATCGTCGTCGACGACGCCGATCGTTCGCCACGAGGAGGGCGCGAGGCGTTCCGGTGACCAGGCGGTCGCCGAGGCTGCCGAGCGTGCCAAGTCGACCGGGGCGATGAATGTTCCGACGCTCCCGGGTCTTCCGTTGCCCGTGGACACCGCCAATCTGCGGCTGGGGCCGGATCTGAGCTCCTCCATGCTCGCGCTGCTACCCCTGGTCGGCGTGTGGCGTGGCGAGGGTGAGGGCAACGAGCCCGATACCGGCGACTACCGCTTCGGGCAGCAGATCATCGTCTCTCATGACGGCGGCGACTACCTGACCTGGGAGTCGCGCTCCTGGAAGCTGGACGCCCAGGGCGAGTACTCGGGCCCGGATCTGCGCGAGAGCGGTTTCTGGCGGGTCGGCATCGACGGTGACGACGAGGTGCTGGAGCTGCTGCTCACGCATTCCACCGGCATTGTCGAGCTGTTCTACGGCCAGGCGCTCACCCAGTCCTCCTGGGAGCTGGCCACCGACGTGGTGATCCGCAGCCAGTCCGGCATCGTGGTGGGCGGCGCGAAGCGGCTCTACGGCATTGTCGAGGGCGGCGATCTGGGTTACGTCGAGGAGCGCATCGCGGCGGACGGCGCGTTGGAGCCGCGGCTCTCGGCGCGGTTGCAGCGGTACATCGGTTAGAAGATTCAACGAAGCCCCGTCGGCCGTTTGGTCGGACGGGGCTTTTTCATGTCTGGACCCCTGAAAAGGGTACGGCCCCCGAGTCATACCGGCGGAGGATGCAACATTCTCACGCTGGTCCGGTCAGGACAGACCGTAACTCGAGGGCCGGGTGACTGCCTTGGATTCGCGAGGGCTCGCGCGATCAGGAATCCGATTGCAGCGGTAGCGCCTAGCTGGCAGCCACCTCACGCGTCCTAGAAATCATTCTCGAACCACCTCCTTCCTGTGTACGAACGAAATTAGTCGGATGAGTCAGAGGCGGCAACGTATTTTCTCGGACTGCGAAATGGCAGGTCAGACAGTCGTTGTGGGGAATAAGGCGTCGATCGTGATCGTTGAGTTCGGCGCGACGCGAACGATGGTGTCGGGCTTGGCGTCCGGCGGCAGCTGATGGGTGACCACCACCACGGTGCGGTCGCGATCGACCAGGCCGCTGGACTCGTCGAGCAGGCGACGCAGCAGTTCGGCCCCGGCCTCGGCTTCCAGGTGCTCGGTGGGCTCGTCCAGCAGCAGGACGCGGGCCGGGGAGAGCAGGGCGCGGGCCAGCAGGAGGCGGCGGCGCTGGCCGCCCGAGACGGCGGCGGCCCCGCCGACCAGATCGGTGTCCACGCCCTCGGGGAGCGCGTCGAGCCACTCCCCCGCTCCGACTGCGCGCAAGGCGGATTCGGCCTCTTCGGCGGTGATGTCGCCGCGCGCCACCCGCAGGTTCTCGAGCACGGTGGTGCCGAACAGGTGCGCGTCCTCGGCGAAGAAGGTGACGCCCGGGCGGGGAGTGTCGAAGAGACCCGCCCACGCCATCAGCAGGGTGGTCTTGCCTGCCCCGCTCGGCCCGACCACCGCGATGCGGCGGCCCTGCGGCAGGGCCGGGAGATCGGGTGTGACGGTCCCGGACTCGTCGCGTTCCAGCCGGTCGAGCCGGTGCAGCGCCGCGCGCCCGTTGGTGAGCGCCTGCGCGGCCGCGGGGAGCACCGCCACGGCCTCGAAGGCCGACAGCGGCACCAGTACCAGCACCGTGAACGCCATGGGCGTGATGCCGCCCGGCGCGACGGTCTGGAAACCGGCCGTGGGAATCGGAGTCCCGCTGCCGTACAGCACGATTCCTATGAGCAGCGACCCCAGCACGCTCGCCCCGATGGACAGCGGCAACACGGCGGCCGCCCATGCACTGCGCGCCGCGGCCCGATCCTCGGCCGCGACCGCCCGCTGCCCGGCCGCGGTGGCCGCGCCGACTGCCGCGGAAAGCCGTCCGGCGACCCGCAGTTCGGGCGCGTGGTCGAGCACGGTGAGCGCCTCGGCGGTGAATTCGGTGCGATCCGCCCGCACCGCCAACTCCGCCTCGCGAGCCGCCCGCGCCGACAGCCAGGGGGCGAGGATTCCCGAAACCGCCAGGGCCACGGCCAGAATCACCGCCGCGAGCAGTGAGATGCTCGCGAGCAGCCCGACTGCCAGCACCGAAAGAATGAGCGCGACCGCGATCGGCACGAACGCCCGGACCACCACGGCTCCGAGATCGTCGATATCGTTCATCACCCGGCCCAGCAGCTCGCCGCGCCGCAACTGTGTCGGATCCCCTTGCCGCGCTTCCTCATCCGGCCCCACTACCGCCCCGGTCCGACGCGGCCGCCAGATATCGGCCCCCGCCAGCGTCCGGTAAGTGGTCGTCCGCGCCGTACTCATGGCCCGCAACGCCACATCATGCGTGGCCAGCCGCTCCAGATACCGGCACAGCCCCCTCGAAATCCCCAGCGCCCGAACGGTCACCACGGCAATGCTCAAATCCAGCACCGGCGGCATCTGCCAAGCCCGAGCAATCAACCACGCCGCCAACGCCGCCAGCCCCAGCCCACTCCCCAGCGCCAGCACCCCCCACCCCACCGACAACGCCCGCCGCCCCCCCCCCACCCCCAGCCACGCAAGCCCCGCCACCCCCCGCCCCCCCCCCCCCAACAAAACCCACAGCCACCC
>NZ_JBSGBY010000597.1:0-5107 GCF_053601505.1 Nocardia sp. NPDC004722 | reverse complement strand
GAGCGGATTTCTGCTCCGCAGAGACGGTCGCGCGCCGACCGCGGAGGTGCTCCGGCAGGCCAACGGCTGGCTGGTCAAGGCCGCGGAACTCGATCCCGGACTGAAATTCACCCGCGCCTACCGGGCGCGGGCCCGGCAGCGGTTCGCGTCGGCGAACGGCTCCGGGCAGGCCCCGCAACTGCGGGATCGGTTCGAGCGCTGGCCGCTGCCGCCGCCGGATCAGGCGATCGGGTCCGGCTGAGCCTCGACCGCCATGCGGGCGTCCACCAGCAGCCCGATCACCCCGACCGCCAAACACGCTGCCGTGACGATCCATTGGGCGGGGGAGGTGCGATTGGTGAGCGCGTCGCCGAGCAGCACCGTGCCGACCGTGCCCGGGATGATGCCGATCAGCGTCGCCAGGAAGTACGGCGTGAGCTTGATGGACGACAGTGCCGCGCAATAGTTCACGATCGAGAACGGCGCGAACGCGATGAGCCGCAACGACCCGATGGCCAGCCAGCCGCGCCGCGCCAGCCGCGCATCCACGGCCTGGACGGTCGGATGGGTGAGATGGGGCCGGACGCGTTCGTGACCGACGGCGCGGACGAGCCACAGCGCCAGCAGCGCGCTCACCGTCGTCGCCGCGATCGCCAGCGTCAACCCCTCCGCCGACCCGAACAGCATGCCCGCGCTGAGCGTGAAGATGGTGCGCGGGAACGGAACCACGCACACCAGCGTGTGCACCACGAAGAACACCACCGGCAGCATCGGCCCCACCGAATCCGCCCACTGCCGAATCTGCTGCGGTCCCGGATGCGGTGCGAACGCCGCCAACGCGAACAGCGCCCCGCAAGCGATCAGCAGGGCCAGATTCCGCGGTTGGCGAAGGCGGTTGAGCAGCCCGGATACTCGCTCGAGCGGCGCGGGCACGGTTGTTGGCACCGCGCCAGGTTACCCGCTGGTAGTGAGACTCCGGAGACAGGAATGGCATGGGTACCGCTAGCATCAGGGGAAAGACCATGAATGCTCGTTAACCAAAGTGGCCGTTGAGCTGGGCGGATGCCGGGTTCAGCGGCCATCCGGTCAGGGAGTGGAAGAAGGAAACAGCAGCTATGCCGATTGCTTCCGACTCGGGTACCGAACCGGTGCCCGAGTTTGCCGCCTGGCGTAAGGGTGTCGCCGGGGTGCTGGCCAAGGCCCGCAGGGTGGATGCGAGCGAACTGCCGGCCGAGCCGGAGAAGCTGCTCGCGGTCACGACCTACGACGGTCTGACGGTCAACCCGCTCTACACGCGTCGCGACGAACTGCCCGAGCAGCCTTTGCCCGGGCAGTTCCCCTACGTGCGCGGTGGCGACGCCACCCGCGATGTGCACCGCGGCTGGTTCGTGAATCAGCGCTTCAGTGGCTCCGACGCCAAGGCCGTCAATACGGACATTCTTTTCGGTCTGGACAACGGCGTGAGCGCCGTGTGGCTGGGTGTCGCCGAGCGCGGTGTCCCGGTCGAGGGTCTCGCGACCGCACTGCAGGGCTTCCTGTTCGAGCTCGCGCCCCTCACCCTCGACGCCGGTCCCGCCGCCGATGAGGCCGCGGCCGCATTGTTCTCGGTCCTCGACGGCTATGAAGCCCCGAACCGCAAGGACATTCGCGTCTCCCTCGGTGCGACCCCGCTGACGAGCCTGTTCGCCGGTTCCTCGGCCATCGATCTGGACGGTGCGATCGCGCTCGCCCAGCAGGCGGTGGCCCGCACCGAGACGGTTCGCGCGATCACCGTGTGCGGCGTGGCCTTCCACAACTCCGGTGCCTCCGACGCCCAGGAGCTGGGCGCGGCGGTCGCGGCGGGTCTCGAGTACCTGCGCTCGCTCACCGACGCCGGTGCCGATATCGCGGATGCGCTGGGCCAGTTGGAGTTCCGCTTCGCGGCCACCGACGACCAGTTCGAGACCGTCGCGAAGTTCCGCGCCGCCCGCAAGCTGTGGGCCCGCGTCGCGCAGGTCTGCGGTGCTCCGGCCTTCGGCAACGCGCCGCAGCAGGCGGTCACCTCCGCGGCCATGATGAGCCAGCGCGACCCGTGGGTGAACATGCTGCGCACCACCCTCGCCGCGTTCGGCGCGGGCGTCGGCGGCGCGGACATCGTCACCGTGCTGCCCTTCGACGCCGCGCTGCCCGCCGGGGAACTCGAAGTCTCGCAGGCGTTCTCCGAGCGCATGGCGCGCAACACCCAACTGTTGCTGCTCGAGGAATCCCGCCTGGGCCACGTGCAGGACCCGGGTGCGGGCTCCTGGTACGTGGAATCGCTCACCGATGAGCTCGCCGCCAAGGCATGGGAGTTCATGCAGGAGATCGAGGCCGCCGGCGGTTACCTGGCCGCGCTGCAGGCGGGTCTGCTCGCCGAGCGCATCGGGGAGACCAAGGCGAAGCGCGATGCCGATGTGGCGCACCGCAAGACGGCCGTCACCGGCGTCAACGAGTTCCCGAACCTGAGCGAGAAGCCGCTGTCGGACGCGGCCCGCGCGGACTCCGGATTCCGCTACGGCGCGGCCTTCGAGGCGCTGCGCAATCGTTCCGACGCCTATCTCGCCGCGAATTCGGCCCGCCCGCGGGTGCGGCTGGTTCCGCTGGGGCCGGTGTCGGAGAACAATGTTCGTGTCACCTTCACCACCAACCTGCTGGCCTCCGGCGGCATCGAAGCCGTGACCGAGACCGGTCCGTCGATCGCGGTGCTGTGCGGTTCCGACACCCGCTACGGCACCGACGCCGCCGCGGCCGTGCAGGAACTGCGGGCGGCCGGTGTCACCACCGTGCTGCTGGCCGGACCCGAGAAGGCGGTCGCGGAGCTTTCCGGGGCGGATCGCCCGGATGGCTTCGTGACGGCTCGCATGGACGCGGTGGCGGCTCTGACCGGCCTGCTCGAAAAGCTGGGAGCGTAGAGATGAGCGATATCAAGCATCGCATCGGCAATTTCGCCGAGGTGCCGCTGACCGAGGGCGACCGCTCGCCCGCCGACGTCAGCGCCGCGCAGGTCGAGGAGTTCGTCGCCGAGGCCGCGAGCGCCAACAACTATGCGCCCGAACAGCTCACCTGGTCGACGCCCGAAGGCATCGAGGTGCCGCCGGTGTTCACCAAGGCCGACCGCGACGCCATCGTCGAGGCGGGCTACCCGCTGGACAGCGTGCCGGGCGTGGTGCCGTTCGTGCGCGGCCCGTACCCGACCATGTACGTCAATCAGCCGTGGACGATCCGGCAGTACGCGGGCTTCTCCACCGCCGCCGACTCCAACGCCTTCTACCGCCGCAACCTGCAGTCGGGTCAGAAGGGTCTGTCGGTCGCGTTCGACCTGGCCACGCACCGGGGCTACGACTCCGATCACCCGCGCGTGACCGGTGACGTCGGCATGGCCGGTGTCGCCATCGACTCCATCCTCGACATGCGGGAACTGTTCGATCAGATTCCGCTGGATCAGGTTTCGGTGTCGATGACCATGAACGGCGCGGTGCTGCCGATCCTGGCGCTCTACGTCGTCGCCGCCGAGGAGCAGGGCGTCAAGCCCGAGCAGCTGGCCGGAACCATTCAGAACGACATTCTGAAAGAGTTCATGGTCCGCAACACCTACATCTACCCGCCCAAGCCCTCGATGCGGATCATCTCCGACATCTTCGCCTACACCTCCGCGAAGATGCCGAAGTTCAATTCGATCTCCATCTCCGGCTACCACATTCAGGAAGCCGGAGCCACGGCCGATCTGGAGCTGGCGTACACCCTCGCCGACGGCGTGGAGTACATCAAGGCCGGTTTGGACGCGGGCATGGAGGTCGACAAGTTCGCGCCGCGGCTGTCGTTCTTCTGGGCCATCGGCATGAACTTCTTCATGGAGGTCGCCAAACTCCGTGCGGGACGGCTGCTCTGGAGCGAGCTGGTCGCCAAGTTCGAGCCCAAGAACACCAAGTCGCTTGCGCTGCGCACGCATTCGCAGACCTCCGGGTGGTCGCTGACCGCGCAGGATGTGTTCAACAATGTGGCGCGCACCTGCGTGGAGGCCATGGCCGCCACCCAGGGGCACACCCAGTCGCTGCACACCAACGCGTTGGACGAGGCGCTCGCGCTGCCGACCGACTTCTCCGCGCGTATCGCGCGCAACACGCAGCTGCTGATTCAGCAGGAGTCCAACACCACCCGTCCGGCCGACCCGTGGGGCGGCTCGTACTACGTGGAATGGCTGACCCATCAGCTCGCCGAGCGTGCCCGCGCGCACATCGCCGAGATCGAAGCGCACGGCGGTATGGCGCAAGCGATCTCGGAGGGCATCCCGAAGCTGCGCATCGAGGAAGCCGCCGCCCGCACCCAGGCGCGCATCGATACCGGGCAGCAGCCGGTGATCGGCGTCAACAAGTACCTGGTCGAGGAAGACACCCCGATCGAGGTGCTCAAGGTCGAGAACTCGCGCGTGCGGGCCGAGCAGAACGCCAAGCTGGAAAAGCTGCGCGCGGAGCGCGATTCGGCCGAGGTCGAGGCGGCGCTGGCCGAATTGACCCGTGCGGCAGCGTCGTCCGAGGGCGGCATGGACAACAACCTGATGGCGCTGGCCATCAATGCCGCACGCGCCAAGGCCACCGTCGGTGAGATCTCCGACGCGCTGGAAAAGGTGTACGGCCGCCACCAGGCGGAAATCCGTACCCTGTCCGGCGTCTACCGGGAGGAGGCGGGCAAGGTGACCAACATCAGCAAGGCCATCGAACTGGTCGAGGCGTTCGCCGAGGCCGAGGGCCGCCGCCCCCGCATCCTGATCGCCAAGATGGGACAGGACGGCCACGACCGCGGCCAGAAGGTGATCGCCACCGCCTTCGCCGACCTCGGCATGGACGTCGACGTGGGCCCGCTGTTCCAGACCCCCGAAGAGGTGGCGCAGCAGGCGGCCGACAACGACGTGCACGTCGTCGGCGTGTCCTCGCTGGCGGCAGGCCATCTCACGCTGGTGCCCGCCCTGCGGCAGGCACTGGCCGATGTCGGACGCCCCGACATCATGGTCACCGTCGGCGGCGTCATCCCGCCCGGCGACTACGACGAGCTGTACGCGGCCGGCGCCGCGGGCATCTTCGGGCCCGGCACCATCATCGCCGAGGCCGCCATC